>NZ_AYXS01000001.1:0-5928 GCF_000505765.1 Asaia sp. SF2.1
GTCTGCACCTGATGTGTTTATTGCTTGGCAATAAGATAGGGTATGATTTGTGGCGCAGAAGACAGACAAAATAGGCTCTGACGTTTCAGAAGCAAACCTGCTGACTATTCGCCTCAATATTTTTCTTGAACTCATTTTAGCATTTTTGACGCTCGGGTACGGTGGGGCATTCGCTGACGATAACAGCCGTGCCAATTATTTAGATCTAAGAGCCTGTTTGGAAACTGCGTCTGAGCCCGACAAATGGTCGGGTGGCCCATTTAGCTTTTGCGCAAATACCCTGATTTCCGCTGTTTCGTGACCGTCAATTGCTCGGTGCAGCTGCCAGGAGCCATCATCAGGGGACTTTCCAAACAAGCTCTTAGGAATCGGCCACGCAGCACACTATAAGTTGGGCCAGTAAAAGCCGCCCCTCTGACAAGCCCCGAGCGCGGCGCCGCTTATCGCAGCCAATCTCAAACATTATCCTCGGCGTCCAACGCCATGAAACATGGGGAGAGGGCGTTAAGACACCCTCTCCCCTCAGAAAAAATCAGGCTGCGGTTTCGAGCGCTTCGATCCGCGCAGGTACCGCATCAGCCTTTGATCGGATCTCGATGCGTCGTGGCTTCATTGCTTCAGGAAGTTCACGGTGCAGCTTGATCGTCAGAAGTCCATTGACCAGAGACGCGTTGACGACGTTGACGTGATCGACCAGCTCGAACTGGCGTTCGAAGCCACGCCCTGCGATACCACGATGCAGATACTCCACCTGACCCACTGGCTCTTCGTTCCGATGACCAGTCACTGTAAGCGTATTACGCTCCTGGGTGATCGTAATATCGGCCTGATCAACGCCCGCAACAGCCATATCGATCCGATATTCGTCCTGGCCCGTTCTGACGATGTCGTAAGGGGGCCAGTTATCGGAGCCTGTTGCGCGCGTGGCGGCTTCCAGGGCGCCGAGCATCCGGTCAAATCCAACAGTCGAACGAAAGAGCGGGGTAAAATCCAGGGCAGTTCTCATGTCCATATCCTCCATTTGAGCAACATGGGTAAAAATTACCAGAGATGATGCGTGAGCGATCCTTTGCAGCGATCACCCGAAAACGATCTGGGCGCGATCAAGGTCGTTTCAAGAGGGGCAATCGAAGAAATTCGCGAGAATGATCTGGGCCATACCCGGCGCCCAATATCGTTCCTTGACCTGATCAGGATATCTGCGGCGGAGGCGCGGCGACCTCCAGATCAGGCGTCGAGGATGAGCAGATCCCGATCGTCGCCTGGCTTTACCTGCTGCCTTTGGCGGGAACTGTCAGGCACATTGGCATGAGCGAAAGGCCTCTGGGGCAGGCTTTCGGGCCCATCCGCTACCATTTTGCGCCTATCACCCCTACTTCCGATAATAAGAAGAAACGGAAGTAGGTCGGCATACCAGTAGCCCGCTGCAGGAGCTTTTGATTCGGAGTGGGGAAAGCTCCGAAGGTCATCTATAGCTAATAGGAAATAAGATTGAACACTTTAAGCGCTCGATCTCATGCCTACAACCGAGTATTATAATTTGTTCGCCCCTCGTACTTGAAACGACAGATTCCGTTGAAGTCTGCCGTTCCCTTGCCAAGGTGCTTAGGATAATAAAAAAACAGGCAAAGACTATGGCCACGGCGAATGCCGTTACCACATCTTAATTAGATCCTGGTCGAAAGATTGCACGCATCTATAGTGAATTAGCAATGACGTCAGCACCCACGTTCAACAAAGAGCCGAGCATGTCCGAACTGCGGATACTGGTTGGAGTCGCCGGATATGCCGTGCTTCCACGCATGGCTGCGGGCCAGTCAACCGATCAATTTGCGGCTGGCCTCGGCGAGACTATGCTATCTCGAAGCGGAAAATTGGTGCAAGAACTGACCCCGAAGGCGACTTCCACGCCGAACACCTACAGTGGCTTATTTGGCCTAGGTCGATTTCCATTTCACACAGACCTAGCTCACTGGCCTGTTCCCCCGCGATACCTCCTTCTGCGTTGCATCCGCGGGTATGCGGACATCCCCACTATGATTTTGGACGGCCGCGCTATCGTTTCTGAAATCGGTGCCGAGTTGATGGGGCGGGCACTCGTAAGACCTCGCCGTCCCCAGTGCGGTGAAGTCCGGATGCTCCGACTGAGGGACTCAGCTGGCGCTGACGAGATCATTCGTTGGGACGCAGAGTACCTGAAACCGGCCAGCTACGTCGGTGAATTAGCCTTCTCCAGCATTCAAAGCATCGTCAGGGAAGCAACCGCGACCCCTGCCGTCATGGTCAATGATGGTGATGTGGTGGTGATCGACAACTGGCGCATGCTTCATGCCAGGCCGGCAGTTGCGCCGAACCGAAGAGACCGGAAGCTACAGCGTGTATATCTCAGGAGCCTCGTATGAAGCAGACAGTAATGCCAGGTAAAGTCCCGACAACGTGGGATCCACAGGCACTTTACAACAAGGCGGAACGCTATATCCAGCAGGCGCAAGCGCTCGACAAAGACCAGTGGGATTATGCGCTCTGGACCAGCCTCTCACTTGAATTACTCGCGCGCGCGGCTCTGGCTAACGTGCATCCGATCCTCTTGGCAGAGCCTGACAGGCTAGGCTCGAACATCATCAGTGCGCTGGGCTTTGAACCTGTTGAGAAGAAGTTCGCCCCAAAGTCGATCCCGATTTCCGATGTGTTTCGACGCCTAACGACTCTGCTACCAGACTTCCAAGCGGATCATGAGAATTTTGGCATACAGCATACAGGACAGAGGAATGCGGAGCTGCATTCCGGCGACCTAGCTTTTGACGGTATGAGAGGGGCATCTTGGCAGCCTCGATTCTACATGACGTGCAAAGTTCTGCTGACCTCCATGGACCTGACGCTAGATGCCTTTGTTGGTACCGAAGAAGCCAAAGCTGCCGAGGAGCTGATCACGGCGACGGCCGACGAAAGCGCGAAAGCTGTCAGGGGCGAAGTTGATGCACACCGACAGGTGTGGAGAAGCAAAGGCCAGGACGAACGTGCGACGCTCACTGCGCAAGCTCAGATATGGGCAAACCGACAGACTGGGCACCGGGTTGATTGTCCTGCCTGCGGTTCGGCCGCGCTTGTGTCGGGAAGACCCGTCGCCGCAGCGATAAAAAAGCTCGAGGACGACATGATTATTGAGAGGCAAGAGCACCTTCCAACCCACTTCGAATGCATTGCGTGTGGGCTCAAGATTAATACACTCGCGAAACTAGCAGTCGTCGGGCTCGCGGATCGCTACACAAACAAGCAGGAATACGACGCCGCAGAGTACTATGCGCCTCCCGAGGATGAATGGGCGGGATACGAGGAAGATAATAACGAGCCTTGATGCCTTTGGGGATGAAGGTTTTGATCAAAGGGAGCTTGCCAAGCTCCTTCTACCCCTCATCTTGTCGAGGGCTAGCTGTCACCTTGGTCGTGAGAATGACAGCCTCGTCCCATGGATATGTACTAAATTGTATCTCACACTGTCAGCTTTTCAGCACCCGCCATAAGTGTCCGGAAGTAGGTAATGGGTATGGAGCATAAGGAAATGGCCGGGCCTTGCCCGGCTCGAGATCATGAGCAATCAGCGATCCTTAGGACCAGATCTCCTCAACCTCCCACTTCGATACAAAGCCCCCATGTTCGGCGCTAACGAAAGGTATTTTTGGGAAATGAAGCCAGTGTTTTTTCATTCGGGAGCTCCAAGACGTACTTGGATTAATCTTCTTCACAAGATGGCTCGCTACTGTGGAAGAACCATATACTTTACTGCGCTGGATCGAGGCCGACCTTATGTGAAGGACCCCGGGCGCTTCATCAATTTTGGGTACTTTCGGTTGGTTAACTATGCCCGTGTTCCACAGACGGCCATGATGCGCACAAATATTACGCACGAAAGCAAGCGCCTTTATCCAACTCACAAGCGTGTCAGGCAGCAGGCCATATCGTGATGCTATGGCAAATCGGTCGCTGAGACATGACATCTCTAGCAACTTGGATAACGTGCCGAAGTCCCAGACTTCGACCGCCATCCAGATCGGCACAGGCGAGCTGTACGTCGCGCTGAATTCGCGCAACCAGTCGTCTTTGGACCGATCGAGCGCGCGGTCAGCGTGATCTAGCCAATTTTGATGGCGGGTGTATTTGTTATGGTAAGGGACTAGGTTAGCGCGTTTCACGTCCAAATAAACGCTATCACGATGGGCCCATGGATTGCGCCGACCAAGTGCGTGTGCAAGATCTACTCGCAGTGCGACCTCGATCCGTTCCAGAGCATCAAGGAATATGAGGCGCAGCTTTTTGTCGAACAAATAAAGATCGACTGCGTGGCGAAACTCAGCTCCAGCCTGAAAAACATCGAGACGCGACCTTGGGGCTGAACCACCGGGATTCAACGCCATTTTCTGGAATGGTTGCCAATACGGCGCCAATCGGCCGTAGCCAATGCGCTGCAGGTGCTCGATCGCTTTAGCCTTGTCGGTAACGATCAGGCCGCGGTCCATTAGAAGCGCGAGCTGATCCACAAAACTCAAGTGAGGTTTAGTGTAAGGCGGTAACATCAGCCCAGAGATGAAGAAGGCCGCCCCTTAATGCCAAAGGCAACAGCGGGGACGGCCATGTTGCAGTCTTTATACGCTCAGCAATCACTAGGATCAATAGGTGTTTAGGATTCGTACCGTTGGCCCAGCTAAACCCGTACGAGACTAACCAATCCCTTCATGCCATGGACCGTGGTAGATTAAAAGTAGAGGCAGGCTGCTGCATGTCGCGAGAGGTATTGGCAGGAGCTAACGTCCGGCTTCAAGCTTCACCATGTAAGTAGCTAGGGTAATCAAAACTTTAGCCTCAGCGAGCCTCCGACGCGTGCTTTTCAGCCCGTCCATCGCCTTTTCTTCTCCACCCCCACCTACTTCCGATAATATAATGAAACGGAAGTAGGAAAAATGGTGCAAGGCCGCCAATTTTGCCTATCGGCACTCTTATCTTGCTATACGTTAACGACCGTACAGGAGCGACTGATTGCAAGGGGCACGCTGATCGACTCGTTTCCGGATTGGCCCGGCGAGGTATTTCCGCTCTACGCAGTCCGGCCATACCGTAGACTGGTCCCGGCCACGATCGAGGCGTTCTTGGCCTGCTACGTCGTGGTGGTCGCAACTCCCCCGGTTGGCTAGGTTACAAGGCAAGAGGAATGGACCACCCTATGAAGGTAAAAGCATTCGATCACATCGTTTTTAACGTGCGCGATGTGGAGATTTCGGCGGCTTGGTACGAAAGTGCGCTAGGCATGGAGCGACAAGAAGCCAAGGCCGGAGACGGGTCGACGCGGACGAGTATGATGTTCGGCGTCAACAAGATCAATCTGCGCCCCGTCTCCGCCTCCCAGGAGGCCTGGTTCACCGCGCGCACCCCCTCGCCGGGCAGCATGGACCTGTGCTTCCTGACGGAGCTCCCGCCCGACTCCGTGGCCGACCGCTTCACGGCGATGGGCGTGGCGATTGAGGAGGGGCCAGTCACCAAGAAGGGCGCACGCGGCTCGATCCGCTCCGTCTACGTCCGCGATCCAGATGGCAACCTAATCGAAATATCCTCGTACGAGCCGAAACGCTGATGCGCATGCAGAGCACCTTCGACCTTGCCCAGGCCAGAGCACATACGAGCGAGTTGTGCATTCAGCATTTCGGGATCCCAAATCGGGCAAATACCGTGGAGCGGCGGGTATGAAGCAGCATATTATCATGTAGACAGGGCAGGGGTTTGTTCGACTGCCCCTCCCGACTCATCTCGACTGCTTCATTTGGCGTGCGACTTGGGAACGACCTAATGCAGGCGATAAGGAAGAGAGCCGTGCTTTCTTTCAACCTCTCGATCTTTCCGTGCTAGACTGCTGGCCTTCTGAGTATCGTCGCCACGCGT
>NZ_AYXS01000001.1:5938-6204 GCF_000505765.1 Asaia sp. SF2.1
TACCATGGCGCTTAAGATGCATAGCTCGCTAGCAGTCCATGTCGGAGACTGGATCAAAACTGAGCTTCTTGAGCCTCAAGATATCAGGATCAACACTGTCGCCGAGCATCTGGGCGTTTCCCGTCAGGCGATCAGCGCCCTTCTGAATGGGAGGTGTGGGCTCACCGCGGAGATGGCGATCCGCTTTGAAAAGGCCTTTGGCGTACGCGCCGAAACGCTGATGCGCATGCAGAGCACCTTCGACCTTGCCCAGGCCAGAGCACATA
>NZ_AYXS01000001.1:6214-6687 GCF_000505765.1 Asaia sp. SF2.1
CACGGTGCTGCCCCAATGGAGCTCTATATGCGTCTGCTTCTACCGATTATCTTAAGTCTGGTGACCTCGACGGCATCTGCGGCCGCCTCGTTTGACCGCAAAGCGTGGCAACAAGATTACTCACAGCTCAAATCCGAGTTGGTGGACCGTTACGCTAATCTCGCATGGAAGGCGTCCGACGCCGGCAGAATCGACTTGCCTGCGCTTGATCGTAATACTGAGGCTGCAGTGGCGTCGGCGAGTGACGACACCTCCGATCGAGCCCAGCCGGCCTGCTCTTGATCCGGCGGCGCCGATCGGAGGATGCGCAGCGCTGGGATACGCCTCGACCGGATCAGTCGCTTTTTCTTTGCCATTGGAGGGGCTACCCGGCTTCAAGTTGATATTGGACGGGCTTGGCTCGACGTTCAGGGCTGGCACCATCACGCGATCGGGCGTGACGCTTGGTATCCTCCGCATCCAGAACTTCCGTG
>NZ_AYXS01000001.1:6697-7392 GCF_000505765.1 Asaia sp. SF2.1
GTGTTTGCATGCCTGGGCAGAACTACGGCAGGCTGGCAAAGCAATCACTACCGATTCAATGCGTGAAGCGGCGGAGTTACGCTGGTTTCATGATATGGCGGCTGAGATCAGGGCGCTGCGTCACACCGGGGCCACGGCCCTTGTCGTTGATATTGGCAATGACAGCGGAGGCGACGATAGCGGAGATTGGACGCCCCGTCTCTTCACTAACAGGCCGGTACGATCCGCACGGCTTCTAATGGCAGACGCATCCGATGCCGGTCGCTATTTCGCTGATGAGATCAGAGATATTAACGAGGCGCTCGCCGCCACTCAGTCGCACGACGCCAGGGCTGCGCTCAAAGACGCACGTTCCTTTTTTTACCAGCAGACCGCGGCGATCGGTGAGCATCGTTGCGACCTGTCATGGGTCTGGCGCGAACAACGCGCCTGGTCGCCGACGAATTGCAATCGGCTACTCTCTGCGGGCTATGCTGGGGGCTACTCCCCTGGCTTGGCTCGAAGTGCGCTAGGCGACAGCAAAGCTGCAGCCGCTCTTTCTTCTGCATCCACAGTTCAGTCATTCTTTGGCAGCTGGACCGGGCCGACTTACGTCCTTGCCGACCAGCGCTCCTATTCGTCGGCTGAAATGTTTGCGGCCGTTATGCAAGACAACCGGATCGCGAAGCTTGTTGGCAATCGTACAGGTGGAGATG
>NZ_AYXS01000001.1:7402-24554 GCF_000505765.1 Asaia sp. SF2.1
GATCACCAACGACCTGGCAGGCGCTTCTCGAAAACCCCACTAGGCACAGACTTAGGAAGAAATTGGCGTTCACGCTTCTCGATCCCGACTAGGAAAGCTCGTGGCAGCGGCCCAACCACAACTTCCCCGTTATCGCATACGCGAGTCGGTTCTACTTGTTGCTCTCGAGGTAACTTTCCAATTCTCGCGTCGCAAGTTTCTGCGCATCGCCCCTATTTCCGATAATATAAGCTATCTGAAGTAGGTCACCGCATAGGAAGATATACCGGAACTAATCGTCCGGGATGGGGGGGGCGGAATGTTTGCTCTTAGACTGTACCAGTCGCAAAGCAGACATCGCTATTTATCCTAAAGTGCGGTGCATGCTTTCAGAGCATCCTCAACACGCCTCCGGTCTTGCGATGTTAAAGGCAAAATTGGACGCGGAGGCTGGGCGGACGACAGCTCCAGAAGATTGATGGCAGCATAAGCAACACGCAGGCTTCCAAATTCCCGAAAAAGTGTCCACATCGGTTCCAACGCCTGCTGATACTGGTTTACGGCACGGTCATTGCCCTCATATGCGGCTGTCACCATCACTTTGGCCAGCTTTGGCAGGAAGCCGCCCAGAACACTGAACCAGCCGTCACTGCCGGCAAGCAGGGCTTCCGCCGCAATCCAGTCTCCACTGTAACCTATAGCGAGTTTTCCAACCGGGCTGGACCGTAGCTCGGCCAGTTCCTGTGCAACCGTGCCTTCTGTCGGAGCGGGCATTTTCACGGCGGCGATGTTGGGTAACTCCGCCAGCCGTTCAAGCAGATCACGACTAAAACTGAAATGGGTTGTACTAGGATTGTTGTAGATGCAGAGCGGCAGAGACGTAACTTCGGCGACCGCTTTGTAATGCTGATAGGCTTCTTCCTGCGTCAGGGGCGTGTAGGACACAGGAGCCATCAGCAATCCGTCGGCACCTTCGGCCGCGGCATCGCGTGCAAGGTTCTGGGCATCGTCCGTTCGCAGCGTGCCGATCCCTACGATCAGCGGCGTTTTCCCACCGACTGTTTTGACGGTTGCGCGGATGGCTCGGCAGCGCTCGGTACGGCTCAGATAGGCATAGGTTCCGGTACTGCCCAAGAGGCCGATGGAATCCACTCCGTTGGCAGACAGATGCGCCGTCAAGCGCATAACACCCTCCGTATCCACCACGCCATGTTCGTTGGCTGGCGTAATGGGGAAAGCCGAGAGGCCGTGAAAAATCGACATGTCAGACCTCGTTACCGGATGGAACATTGACGCCCATCGATTTCAGGTAGCGCTTGATGTTCCGTGCCGCCTGGCGGATGCGCTGCTCGTTTTCCACCAGAGCAATCCGGACATAGCCTTCACCATTCGCGCCATATCCGACACCTGCGGCAACTGCCACCTTGGCGTGGGTCAGAAGCTGTTTGGAGAATTCCAGGCTGCCGAGATGGGCCAGGGCCGGGGGCAAAGGTGCCCCCGCAAACATGGAGGCATTGGGCGCCGGAATGTCCCATCCGGCACGGGCGAAGCTTTCGACCAGCACGTCCCGACGACGATGGTAGAGCTGCCGGTTGCGCTCCACGGTGTCCTGAGGACCATTGAGCGCCGCACAGGCCGCCGCCTGAATGGGTGTGAACGCGCCATAATCCAGGTAGGATTTGACCTGGCTCATGGCTGAAACCAGCGTCCTGTTGCCCACGGCAAAGCCAATGCGCCAGCCGGCCATGCTGTAAGTCTTGCTCAGGGATGTGAACTCGATCGCAACATCCTTGCCGCCTTTGACCTGAAGGATCGAGGGGGTCGGCTTTCCATCATAATACAGTTCAGAATAGGCCAGATCGCTGACGATCCACAGGCCGTGCTCTTTCGCAAAAGCCACAGCCCGCTCATAGAACGGTAGTTCGACGCTTTCTGCCGTCGGATTGGACGGATAGTTCATGACCAGCAGCTTCGGGCGGGGACCGGGCGCTTTCATCGCCTGTTCCAGCGCCTCGAAATAATGCTCGTCAGGCGTCGTCGGCACGGCACGGATAGCCGCCCCCGCCATGACAAACCCAAATGTGTGAATGGGATAGGACGGGTCCGGGGCCAGCACGACATCGCCGGGGGCGATCACGGCGGTGGCGAGGCTGGCGAGGCCTTCCTTCGACCCCATGGTCACGACCACTTCTGTCTCGGGATCAACCTCCACACCAAAGCGGCGGCCGTAATAGCTGGCCTGTGCCCGTCTCAGCCCTGGAATTCCTCTGGACTGGGAATACCCATGCGCGTCAGGTCGACGTGCGACCTCAACGAGCTTTTCAATAACGTGCTCGGGCGGTGGCAGGTCGAGATTGCCCATGCCGAGGTCGATGACGTCTTCACCAGCCGCGCGTGCTGCGGCCCGCATCGCATTGGTTTCAGCAATCACATAAGGCGGCAGCAGTTTGAGCCGGTAGAAGTCGTCGGACATGGTTGCCTCGGTTGAGAAGTCAGACCTGTTAGTCTTTGTGGATCAGGAAAACCGTTTCGCACCGGCCACGCACAGAACGACGATGAGTGTCGAGACAACCACGGTCCAGGCAACCGGTTCATGCAGGAAAAGTGCCGCAAGTAGCAGACCAAAGAAGGGTTGCAGCAACTGCAGCTGCCCAACGCCAGCGATACCGCCCAGAGCCAAGCCGCGATACCAGAAGATGAAACCGATTAGCATGCTGAAGATCGAAACGTAGCCAAGCCCGATCCATGAGGAGAGATGAATGTTCCCCCAACTGGTCGGCAGGTAAGCGAGGGCGATAATCGCCATGAGTGGCAGGGACAGCAGCAGGGACCATGAAATGACCTGCCATCCCCCAAGACGACGGGAAAGGGTTGCTCCTTCCGCGTAGCCCAGACCGCAGACGAGAATGGCCGCAACCATCAACAGATCGCCTGTGACATTACCGGCCTGACTGCCGTAGAGAGCAAACCCCGCCACGGCAGCCGCGCCGATCGTGGAGAACAGCCAGAAGGCAGGTTTGGGGCGTTCACCTCCCCGCAGCACACCAAAAATGGCCGTGGCCAGCGGCAACAAGCCAATGAACACGATGGAATAGGCGGCTGTAATATGTTGCAGAGCCAGTGCCGTCAGAAGCGGGAAGCCAACCACCCCGCCCACAGCGACAAGAATGAGCGGAAGAATATCCCGCCTTTCCGGGCGCGGCTGACGGAGTGCGAGCAGGAGGACACCCCCCAGAAGGGCGGCGATCACGGCACGGGCGCAGGTCAGAAAAATGGGTGAAAAATCAGCGACGGCAACACGTGTTGCGGGGAGAGAGCCACTGAAAATGATGACGCCCAGCAGACCGCTGCCCCATCCTTCTGTCGTCCGTTTCATGACAGGAATCCTTGAAGTCATAATGTATCAGGTAGGCTCAGATTTATGAGGAGGAAATTGTCAGGGCCAGCCACAATCTGATACGATTATAAAAAACTGTATTGGTGGTGAGGCCAATACAATTTCTGAGGTTGGCAGTGGAACATCACCAGACACGCACATCAGCCATCATGGAGACCATCAGGCAGCGCATCGCGACGCGTGCCCTGGTACCTGGCGACCGTCTTCCGTCGATCCGGCAGTTTGCAAAGACCATGCAGGCCTCACCCTCCACCATCGTCCAGGCTTATGACCGGCTGGCGGCCGAAGGGGTTATCGCGCCACGGCAGGGCTCAGGGTTTTATGTCACGGGACGTGCCCTTCCGCCATTATCGTTGGCGGATGCCAACACCCCGGCAGCGCGGGCCGTTGATCCGTTCTGGGTGTCGCGTCAGTCTCTGGACTCAGATCCAGCGGTCCTGAAACCAGGATGTGGCTGGCTTCCAACGGACTGGATGCCTGATGAAGCATTGCGCAAAGCATTCAGAGCCGTGGCAAGAGGGAAAGGGAACATCCTGTCGGACTATGGCAGCACCAGAGGCGCACTGCGCCTGCGCCGTCTCCTGACCTCCCAGTTTTCCGAAGAAGGGCTTGATATCAGCCCCGATCAGGTTCTGCTGACGGGTTCAGGCACGCAGGCGGTCGATCTGATTTGCCGCCTGCTGGTGCGTCGGGGTGATACGGTTCTGGTGGACGACCCGTGTTATTTCAATTTCCAGGCTTTGCTCAAGGCGCATGAAATCCGGATCGTCGGAGTGCCATACACCGCGACCGGTCCGGATACCGAAGCTTTCGAGCGGATCGTTCTGCAGGAGAAGCCGCGCCTCTACATCACCAACTCGGCTCTCCATAATCCTACAGGGGCTACCCTCTCTCCCCAGACAGCCTTCCGTCTGTTGAGTACAGCGGCAGCATCAGGTGTTCTGATTGTTGAAGACGATATCTTTGCAGAATTTGAGACCGCGCCATCACCCCGCCTGGCGGTCATGGAGGGGTTGGAGCATGTCATCCGGATCGGAAGCTTTTCAAAGACCCTGTCTGCGTCGGTACGATGTGGTTACATCGCAGCCCGGAAAGATCTGATTGAAGGTTTGATTGACCTGCAGGTCGCGACCAGTTTTGGTGGTCCCAGTCCTGTAATCACAGAAGTGATCGCGGATGTGCTGGAAGGGGGCAGCTATCGAAAGCACATGTTGGAGATCAAGCGGCGGCTGGAAAAATCCAGAAAGACGGTTATTCGTAAACTGGAGACGCTGGGGATATCGCCGTGGACAGTCCCGAAAGCAGGCTTCTATGTGTGGTGCAGACTTCCGGACGGACAGGATTCAACGGACATCGCGCTTAGAAGCATGGCAGACAAAATCATTCATGCTCCGGGTAACGTCTTCAGTGTGAGCCAGTCTGCGTCTCCCTTCATGCGGTTCAATGTTACGCAATGCGAGGATGAAAGAGTTTTCCGTTCTTTGGAAATGATGCTCGCATAAGAAGTGTCCGCTTTTCGGTTGGCGCATCAATAAGGTCAGTGTCTCGAAGGAGGAGTTACCGTCTGTCTGCTAAGCACTGGCAAATAACCAGCCCACCTCAACGCGGGATTTGCGCGTCAAGCCTGTATTGGCTCTCCCAAATGTTCTCGCATCCATTTGGCCTCCTCGCTTGGGGTGCGATAAAAATAGCGTTTGAAGTCCCGGCTGAACTGGGCAGGACTGGCATAGCCGACTTCTGAGGCGATCGTTGCAAGTGTTCCCTGACGTCGTGCGATCATCAGCCTTGCTTCGTGCAGCCGCAGCGCTTTGAGATATTGAATCGGGGTGTTCCCGGTGAGGCGCTTAAAGCCGACGTGAAATGATGGAACGCTCATACCGGCTGTTACAGCGAGTTCCGAAACCGATAGGCCTTCCTTGTAGCGTTCGCGGATCAGCGCGAGGCTCTGCACGATCCTGTCTGTTGTGTCATTACGACGCAACGCTGCCATCAGCGATCCGCCCTGTGGCCCGACCAGGATGCGGTAATGCAATTCACGCAATAGCCCCGGGCCGAGAATAGCGAGTTCCTGTGGGTGGTGGAGAGCATGGAGCAGGCGTTGGAGTACATCCGTCATGGTGGGTGCCATTCGACTTGAAATCAGACTTCGCGCCTGCATTCTTTCGTCATGACCGGCTTGTCCCTGCAGAGCCGTCGCTATTTCAGCAGCAAGATGCAGGTCAAAATCGCAATAAATGGCAAGCAGAGGCTGATCAGGGCTAGCCTGCGAAGCCATCCGGAAAGGCACAGGGATCGAAACGGCAAGATAATGCTCGGCATCATATCGGTAGATTTCGCCATTGAGAAAACCCTGCTTGAACCCCTGCAGTACGAAAACCGCACCGGGGCGATAAAGAACCGGCACATCTTCAAGAATGGTCTCGGAACGCAGGATACGGATACTCGGTAAAGACGTGGCGCTGTAGCCAGATCGCGGTGCGAGTTCCGCAGCCAGTGCGAGGAGCGAAAAGGTATCTGATTGATAATTCATAGGATCAGGCAAGGATATTAGAGAAATCGCAGTGGAGAGCGCCGCAATACGCTATTATTGGTCAGGGCATGAACGAAATCCAGTCGAGCAGAGCCATGCCACAAAAAACCTTCTTTATCACTGGCGCCAACTCGGGATTTGGCTTGGCCATTGCCCAGGCCGCCCTTGAGGCCGGTCATCAGGTGATTGGTACGGTCCGGTCGCAAACCACAGGAGCGTCTTTACTGGAGCAACTGCCGAATGTTCGCGCGATCCTGTGTGACGTAACCGACTTCGATCGTATTGCCTCCATCGTCGCACAAGCAGAACAATACCACGGCCCCGTCGATGTGCTCATCAACAATGCCGGCTATGGACATGAAGGCATTCTGGAGGAAACTCCTCTCGAGGAAATGCGCCGCCAGTTCGACGTCAATGTCTTCGGAGCTGTTGCTGTCGCCAAAGCCTTCCTGCCGCGTTTTCGCGAACGCCGCAGTGGGTTTATAGTGAACGTGACATCAATGGGTGGTCTGATCACCATGCCGGGTATCTCGTATTACTGTGGCAGCAAATTCGCTTTGCAGGGCATTTCGGAGGTCATGCGCGCGGAAATGGCACCTTTTGGGGTTCATGTCACCGCGCTATGCCCTGGATCCTTCCGCACGGACTGGGCCGGGCGTTCAATGGTCCGGACCGAGCGCTCAATTACAGACTATAATGCTCTGTTCGATCCGATCCGGGCTGCTCGCCACGAGAAGGACGGTAAGCAGTTGGGTGATCCGACGAAACTCGCCGCCGCCGTCCTTCAGCTCGTTGCGTCGGACATTCCTCCACCGCAACTCCTCTTGGGTAGCGATGCTCTGCGTTTGGTTCGTGAACGTCTCGCTCAGCTCGAAAAAGAAATCATGGACTGGGAGGAATTAACCCGATCAACAGACGGGTAATATTTCTGGGCCGAATGTCTCAGTTGAGGGAAAAACTAGTTTTTCACCGTGCTTTAAAGGGGAAACATCCTTTCGAATGCCTTCTGTCCCGTCTGAGTAAACTGGATCGTTCGGCTATGGGGAAGCTGGGTTGCCCACCCCTTTTGAAAAATGAAGTCCATAAGACTTCTGCCTAATGGACCTCCAAGGTGATAGCGGCGTTCACTCCAGTTCAGACAGTTCCGGCACTGCGGGGGACGCTTCTTCGATAAAGCTGCCAGGTCCACTCCCAGTGAAAGAAGAAAACTCTCTCCCTGCGGGGTGAGGCTTAACGCGTCTTCATCGAGAACCAAAAATGCCCGAGCCAGAAGGCTTTCGTACATCCGCACGCCCGCTTTACCTGCCAGATGCCTGTAGCAGATGCGCGCGGCTCGTAGGGCGGGATCTCTAGGTCCGGGGCGCGTTCTCAAATGCCCCTGAGACGCTGCAAATCCCATGATGACTTCCAGCAGGTTCGCAACATTGGAACCGGCCAGCTGGAAATAACGATGTCGTCCCTGGTTGCATCCAATAATCAGACCACCATCCATCAACTTCCGGACGTGACCTGAGACTGTCGGCGCTGAAATGCCTGCTTCAGAGGCCAGTTCAGTCGCGGTCAGGGCTTTGCCAGACATGAGGGCTGTCAGAATGTTAATGCGTACAGGATCGCCAATCAGAGCCGCAATTCGCGCGATGTCCGGACCGTCTTTCATGCTTTGATCTGCACCGAAACATCCGGACGTCTCAAGCTCCTAAGATCATCCCGAAACAACCGGGAGACCCAGTATGATCGCTGTTCTGTTCGAAGCATGGCCTACACGGCGAGGAAAAAGCAGTATGCGTCGTTAGCTGCGCATCTGAAGTCCGAACTCGAGACCGTCGAGGGGTTTGTCTCAGTCGAGCGCTTCCAGAGTCTGACTGACCCGGACAAGCTGCTGTCATTATCGTTTTTCCGGGACGAAAACGCCGTTGCAGCCTGGAGAAGTCTGTCAGCGCATGGCACAGGCGGCAGGGCGGGGCGGCGTATTTTCGGATTATCGTTTGCGGGTTGCGCAGGTTGTCCGGAATTATGGGCTGAGCGACCGGGAAGAAGCACCGTCCGATAGCAGGGTAGTCCATGCAGCCGTGGAGAATGATCATGTTTGATGTGGAAATTCTTCTTGAAGACTGTCCTGGCTCTTTGGGGCGGATGGGGACTGCCCTCGGCCAGGCAGGGATCAGTGTTGAAGGGGGAGGTGCGTGGGTGACCAATGGCAGAGGCGTGGCGCACTTCCTGTTTAAAGACGGGGCAGCAGCCAGCAAGGCTCTGGGCAACGCAGGAATAACGGTCGGGCGTGTCCGGGAGGTTGTTCTTCTGCTTCTCAAATAGGCGGTGCCGGGGCAGCTTGGCATTCTGACCGGGCGCATGGCTGACGCAGGTGTCAATATCGAAACGCTTTATAGCGATCATGACCACCAGCTTGTTCTGGTTACGGACAGGCCGGAAGAAGCGCAACGAGTGGCCGATCTCTGGGCGTGTTTCTGAGAAAGGCTTTCAGCGGCCTGCACGAAAATTTCGACCTAAGGGGCGCGCATCGCCGAAGTATTCTCGAAAAATAAAGAAGAGGGGATGCCAGCGGCTTGTGTCGATATGATGCGTCCTGCCGACGACGATATCGCGATGAGCATGAACGCGCTTTACCGTCAGGTCGACGAGGACAAATCCTCGGGACTCATCACCATGAAGCGCCGAGAGGCGGCACTCCAGTTGCAGAGGACATTCGGCGACGCGTGGAGCCCTGATCGTCTCGGAAGGCACGGGTGTAAAGCCTCCCAGGGCGAACTTGTCCGGATGGTGGACATACCCCATTGCAGTCTTCTCCGGGGGAACGGGCGAACTTCCCGTCGTTCGAGCAATCGCTTCGACTTTAGGCCACAGATCAGCCGATGGAAGATTGATTGTACACTCTTATCTTTCACGAAGATTGGCGAGCGTGCATCCGGTTGTACCCAGCCCCAGCACAATGGTCTGTCCCAAAGCCCAGAGTGAGGAAACGGGCGAAATATTCGCGTTAGCGTGGCTTCCTGCCGTGCCAACGAGTGCCACAGGCGTACCGAAATAGAGGACGGAGGGAGAAATGGTGAGCGTGTCAGGAAGTGACATGGGAATATCCTGAGAAATAAACAGATGGCCTTCCCGTCTTACATCAGCTTGACAGCTGACGTTTTGCTCTGCACCGAAATATCGAGCATGCCGTCAAGTATCATTCGGACAACGCTTATGTCCGCTTTGTCGAAGACAAATAGATCGATTGAACGTTTGGCTTGAAGGCGAAAGCTGACATCCTTCATTGAGCACGGCCGTACTGGCAGGGAGATGGTCTGCGCTGCATAAAAACCGCGCCTCTGAGACACGCTTCTCGGCCCGTCCGCTGCCGTTTTCCGCGCGTCCCACCTACTTCCGATAATCTAATCTACCTGAATCAGGTTAAGGGGAGCCGGGAAGCAGCGGGAGACGGCCCGAAGTACCTATTTCAAAAGCTCACAAGTAATTACCTCTGAACCGATCCGACTTAAGCTAAGAAAGCCTTTATACTCTCGAGAACCTGCCAGCGGTTCTGCTCCATGACTACCATGTGTGTTCCCTCCCCAATCTCGATCCAGCGCCGATAGGGCGCGTTCCGGAAGCGTGGAAACAGGGCGACCATTTGATTGAGGGTTACGTCGCGGTCCCATTCAGCATGCAGCAGAAGGACCGGGACAGTAATTTTTTCGGGTTCGTAGAAGGCTTTTCCGGCGGACCAGTATTCGCGGACATCCTGAATCACACCTGCGGGCGCGCGGATAATGCCATCCTGTGCGGCTGGGTCGCTGGCGAGAATGATCGTAGCCCATTGCTCGAACCATCCGTTCGGGAGGATACAATCACGTTTGTGTTCAGGCACGCCCTCAAGCCAGCGTTGGCGGAATGCCTGGACATTGAAGCGCCGATATGCGTTGACAGGGCCGCCGGGATCGAGCCGGGAAACTCCGTCATTGATCCATTGCGGTGCGATCAGCGTCAGCTTTTCGACCTTGTCGTTATGGGCCGCCGTATAGGCTCCCGTCACCGTGCCACCCCAGGACATGCCGATCAGGCACAGGCGGGGGAGGGTGTGTTTCGTCAGGATGTAATCGACAGCGGTTCCCAGATCGCGCACGGCCGTCTCGGTTCTGACCTGCGGCGGTGCACCTTCTGGTGCGCCCTCCATACCAACAGGCCGCGTCGAGCCGCCGTAACCACGAACATTGAGCGCGTAGACGTCGAACCCGTCCTGGGCGAGGCTGTCCATGAATGACCCGTCATGGACAGGAACGTCGAAAAGACTCTCTGACGGCAATGTCGCGCCATGCATCAGCAAGATGGTGCGTTTTGGACCGAATGTCTGGATATCTTTGCGGCGCTTGTGACGCAGATGGAGCGCAATGCCAGCGGTATCGCTAGGGATATGCAGGTTCGCCGTCAGCAGGTCAGTCATCCGATTTCTCCTTCAGTGGGTTGCGCAAACTCCCATGAGAATTCGTTCCCGCGACGTCTGACGTAGCCAGCACCCGTTTCCGCGAAATGGCTGGTGAAACACAGACTTCCGCTCTCGGTGGCCTTTTCAAGAAACCATCGGCGCGAGCGTTCGGCAGGTTGAATGAACTCGCAGTAAACGGAGCGCAGATCGGGGCGGTAGACCTGAAGAGGATGATGCATGACATCTCCCGTGAACCATGCTTCCTCACCCCGCGAATGCAGGCGGATCGAGGCGTGGTCGATGCTGTGACCCGGGGTGGGATGAAAGGAAAAGCCTGTAAGAATCTCCCGACCGTCGATCCTGATGGCGCGGCCGAGCCCGGCTTCAATGACGGGAAGCATGCTATCCGTGTAGACACGGGGTAGGGGACGATGATCGGGTGATCCCAAAATATCAGGTGGCAGATCCGGCGCGGGATCGATGCCGTCATTGGCTGCACCGTAGCGGGCTTCGATCGCCGAACAGATATGACGCGCGTTCGGGAAGGTGGGCACCCATTTTCCACCGTGCAGACGGGTGTTCCATCCGACATGATCGGCGTGGATATGCGTATGCAGCACAGCCTCGATTTGCTCGGGCCGGACGCCTGCTGCAGCGAGGCGATCAAGGAACGGCGTGTGCAGATGATCCAGGGCCGGCGCGTCCGGCAGGGGCTTGTCGTTACCGGTGGCCGTATCGATGAGGATATTGATGTCCGGGAACTGGACAAGCCATGCGTGGGTTCCTTGAGCAAGCTTGCCGGTCGCGGCGTCAAAGGATCCTGGTGTCAAAGACGGACCGAACGTCGCTAATGCCTCGGCATCGATATCCGGATACAGTCTTTTGGGATCGGCATTATCCCACTGCAGTTCGGGAATGCGCGTAATGCGGGCGTCGCCCACCTGAAAAGCCGCTGTCATGATTGGCCTTGATCCGATTGTTTTGTGTCACATCAAAAGCTAGGGTGCGGCGGACCATCATACAAATCGATCTGACGCATGCAGCCCATCGACCATTTCAATCTCCGCTCCTTTGACCTCAATCTCCTGATCGCTTTCGATGCGCTCGTATCGGAATGCAGCGTCACGAAGGCGGCGCACCGTTTGCGCATCCAGCAACCGGCGATGAGCCATGCGCTGGCCACACTTAGGGTGTTATTGGTGGATGATGTGCTGGTGAGAACAGGGGCCGTGATGCAGCCGACCGCCAAAGCGGCTGCCATGGCGCCGCATGTCGGTAACCTATTGAGGCAGGCTCAGGGTATCCTGACAGCTGAGGATCGGTTTGATCCCGTGACGGAACAGCGAATTTTCCGCTTCGGCTTTTCATCCGAACTGGAAGTCTTCTTGATGCCGAAACTGGCAGCTTATCTGCAGCGTCATGCGCCGGGGATGCGGCTGCTGTCACGAGGTTCGCCGCGCAGTGAAGTGCACGCGCTGCTGGACACCGGCGCGCTGGACATCGCGGTCGGGTGTTTCGATTTTGGCTTGGAGCGCCATTGTGGAATGCCTTTGTATGAACAGTCGCTCGCGTGTTGCTTCAACTCCGATCTGATCGACCCCGATGCGCCGCTCACGGTCGAGCGCTATCTTGCGCTGCCCCATGTTCTCATGACGTTGAAGGACGACATTCAGGGATGTTTATCGGAAGCGCTGACTGAGATTGGCGAGGAACTCAACGTCGTCCTGGCCGCATCGGATTTCCTGACTGCACTCGCCGCGGCTGCAGCGGCGCCAGTTCTGGCGACGCTACCCAGCCAGATCGCGTACCAGCATGCGGCCCATTTCGGTCTGACGCTGCGGCCGGTGCCGCTGGATTTGCGCATTCCGGCAGTGTCAATGGTCTGGTCAGCTCGCAATAACCGCGATCCGGCCTCCGTATGGCTGCGGGATGCTGTAGCTACGATATTGTCGAATGATGCCCGAGCGAGCCCGTAGGCTCAGGACTCATAGCCAGAATATGACGGTTGCGGCGAGACAGATGGCCGAGAAGAAGACGGTCGGACATCTGTCATAGCGTGTTGCGACCCGTCTCCAGTCCTTGAGCCTTCCGAACATGATCTCGATACGGTTGCGGCCTTTGTATTTCCGCTTGTCGTATTTTATCGGTTTCCCGCGGGACTTCCGTCCCGGGATGCAGGGTCTGATCCCTTTTTCCTCCAGGGCATCCCTGAACCAGTCAGCGTCATAGCCCCGGTCTGCCAATATCCATTGGGCTGCCGGAAGGCTGTCTAGAAGGGCAGCAGCACCGGTGTAATCACTGATCTGGCCCGCTGTCATGAAGAAGTCGAGCGGACGTCCGTTCCGGTCGGTGACAGCATGCAACTTCGTATCCATGCCCCCTTTGGTGCGCCCGATCAGGCGGCCTGAACCCCCTTTTTTACCCGCAGGCTCGACGCCGTGCGATGTGCCTTGAGATAGGTCGCATCAATCATGATGGTCTGAGGCTCTGCCTTTCCGGCGGCCAGTCCTTCCATCATGCGGATGAAGATCCCCATAGCACTCCAGCGCTTCCAGCGGTTGTAGAGTGTCTTGTGTGGACCGTATTCCCGGGGCGCATCACGCCAGCGCAGGCCATTGCGGTTCACGAAAATGATCCCACTCAGCACACGGCGGTCATCGACCCGAGGTTTACCGTGGCTCCTGGAAAAGAACGGCCGTAGACGCTCCATTTGTTCGTCCGTCAGCCAAAACAGATCGCTCATCTTCATTCTCCTTGCAGAGCCTGAATCAGATTTCTGTATTCAAATCAATGGGTCCTGAGCCTAATGGCCTTCAGGGTATAACGGCCACCTGCAGGCTTTCGCCGATGAGCGATCGTAGCCCTGCAATTGCAACCGTCGCTACCTGTTTCAAGCGAGCATAGCCAATACCATCGCGTGCAGCAGCCGACATACCGGCCATAGTCACTGACACCACGTCGGTCGCGATCACAGCTACCGCTGGTGCACCATGGGCGATCGATGCCTCCAGCTTTTCGCGACGGGTGTGGGCGATGCGCATGGCGATGCGTCGTCCCTCGTCGCCACTATCGGCCCGTAGCGCCTCCAGAATCAGGCACCCCACCTGATTTTCGTGGGCTGTGTATTCCCGTGCGGCTGCGCTCAAAAGATCAGAGATGCTATCAATGATAGGACGGTCTTCGCAAAAAAACGCGTCAAGTGGGAGAACGTCAGAGGCATACGCTTCTGCGATCTGCTCGAAATACGCAGCCTTGCTCCCAAAGGCAGCATAAAAGCTGGCTGGTCTCACACCCAGTGCCTCGGTGATGGCGGCAATACCCAACGCTTCATAGCCATGAACATGGAACAGCGCGCGGCCGACAGTGAGAGCCGCCTGCCGGTCGAATTGGCGAGGGCGTCCACGCGTGGCCTTCGATGATAATTGATCGATCACTCAAAAATCCTTGACAGCAATGCCGGGATATTTATGTAGTGATCGTTCAAGAAATGCAAGGAACCGATGATGTCAGCTTCAGGGACCCGAAAAATTCTGATCATTGGCGGTAGTCGCGGAATTGGCAGGGCGATCGTCGAACGGTTTGCGGCGGAAGGAGACGACATATCGTTCACCTGGTCCGGCTCCCAGGCTGCGGCTGAAGCCGTTGCAGCCAACACTGGCGCGCGTGCGATCCGCAGCGACGTATCAGACCGCGATGGGACGATCACTCTCATGCGTGACGTGGGACAGCTCGATGTTCTGGTCTATAATTCCGCCATCCTGCTGCCAGGCGATCCGCTGACCCTGGATCCTGATTCCGTAGACCATTTGATCGACGTGAATATCCGCGGCCCTTATTTTGCATCCGTTGAGGCCGCGCGGCAGATGAAGAAGGGCGGACGGATCATTCTGATCGGCTCCGTGCATGGGGACCGTATGCCATTCGAGGGAATCACGGCATACGGGATGAGCAAATCGGCATTGCAGGGCCTTGCGCGAGGTCTCGCCAGGGATCTTGGCGCGCGCGACATTACGGTGAACGTAGTGCAGCCCGGGCCGACCAACACGGATATGAACCCCCATGATGGCCCGCTTGTGCAGGCGATGCATGACGAGATGGCGCTCAAGCGCCACGGCACAGCAGAGGATGTGGCCCATCTGGTCGCCTATCTCGCAGGGCCGCATGCGAGCGGGATAACGGGCGCCATGCACACGATTGATGGCGGCTTCGGGGCATGAACGAGGCCGTGCTCTATGTGATCTATCGCGGCGACCCGGCCGATCGTTTCGACCGGGCATATTATAGCGAGCATCACCTCCCTCTGGTGAGGGATGCCTTTACGCCCCATGGGCTCGTGTCGCTCGCTGCATTCTATCCGGCGCAGCATGCTCCCGGGACGATTGCCCTCTGCGAATGCCGCTTTATCGATGCGCCGAGCATAGGGCGCGCATTCGGTAGTCCCGAGGCTGCACCCGTCATGGCCGATATCCCCCGGTTCACTGATCTCCAGCCAATTCGCCTGAGCGCAATCCCTCTTTGAGGATCTGACATGAATTACGAACAACCATGGTCGCATGCGCCATTGCGCCGTGTTCGCCGGGGCCATTTCTGGGTCCCGGGCGAGCGCGTGAGCCAATCCGGGCGGGGCTATCAGCGCGCGCCCATGTATGTGGAGTGGGAGGCATCCGAACACGTGATCCGCCCCTATCCGATCATCCTGATGCATGGCGGCGGGTTTCAGGGCACGGAGTGGTTCGACACGCCTGATGGTCGGCCGGGATGGGCGCAGCGTCTGGTCGAGGCAGGCTACGCTACCCTCGTGATCGACCGGGCGGGACATGGGCGCTCTCCTTTACATACGGACATCACCGGTGCGATGGGACCGCCGTTTTCCTATGAATCTGCGCGTGAGATCTATTTTCCCGGCACGGACCCACGCCATACGCAATGGCCGTTTGCTGTAGATGATGAGGGTGCGCTCGACGACTTCGTCGCTGGCTACGGACCGTTGCCTGCCGATCTCTGTGCTTCCCAGACTATGGATGCCGACCGGATCGCGACGCTTCTGGACAGGATCGGTCCTGCAATCCTGCTGACACATTCAGCCTCGGGTCCGGAGGGCTGGCTCGTCGCCGATCGAAGGCCCAGTCTCGTACGCAGCATCATCGCGATCGAGCCGATGGGACCGCCTTTCGCAACCATTCCCAACATCGGCCAGATGACCTGGGGGGTCGCTGCAGCGCCGCTCGCCTTTGAACCGCCTGTGCAGGACGCGACAATCCTGCAAGCATCAGCGCCTGGAACATATCGCCTGCCGTCTCTGACAGATGTGCCAATCCTGATTGTCACCGCCGAGGCCAGCGCGTTTGCAGCAGCAAGCCCGCCAACCGCCGCATTCCTCAATGACGCGGGGGGCTCTGCCACAGTGATGCACCTTCCGGATCATGGGGTATATGGTAACGGGCATGGGCTGATCTACGAGAGAAACTCCGACGCAGCGCTGGCACCTGTGCTGGCATGGCTTGCATCGAACACAGAGGTCTCAGCATGAAAATTGCCCTGATCGGCCTTGGTGCAATGGGTCGCGCCATTGCCACCAATCTGGTTCATGACGGCCATGACGTTTGCGCCTGGACGCGCTCTGGACGCACGCTCGAAGGTGTTGCCGCGCTGCAGACACCGGACGGGGCGTTCAACGCCGATATCGTTCTGACGCTCCTGTCGGATGATGCGGCCATCCGCTCGGTGATCGTCGATCCGGGTTTGGTGTCACGTGCTCCCTCCGGTGTGATCCATGTTGTCATGTCTACGATATCGACTGCATTTGCTCGCGAACTGACAGAGCTTCATGCCCGATATGGGGTGGCCTTCGTAGCAAGCCCCGTCCTTGGCAGGCCTGATGTTGCGGCGGAAGGCGCATTGCAGATACTCGCGGCCGGAGATACTGCCCATCTGGTCAAGCTCGCACCCGTGTATGCCGTTCTGGGCAAGCGTGTCTGGCCAATGGGGGGAAATCCCTCCGGGGCTTACGCGGCCAAAATTGCCTGCAATATGATGATTACCATGGCAATCGAGGCAATGGCCGAGGCTGTCGTGCTGACCGAGGCCAGCGGTGTCACGCGTGAGGCATTTTTCGACCTGATTCTCAACACCTTGTTCGGCAGCAGATCTTATCAGGTCTACTCGCGGAATATCGCGAAACGGATTTATGAACCCGGCTTCCGCGCTAGCCTTGGCCTGAAGGATCTTAGGTTAGCCACAGAAGCTGCTGCTGAGACAGGGCATGAACTGCCAATGCTCGCGGCGGTCTTCGAACGGCTGGGAGAGGCTATCGCCGCCGGACATGGTGAAAAAGACTGGTCGATTATCGCGGCTCAGACGCTGAGTGAAGCGGAGAGGGCTCACTCTGAGATCATGCCCGGCTCAACCAGATCAGCCTGACGCTCACCAGGCCCACTGCCCATAATCACGATGCGGCAATCATTGAGGATAGATCTGGTCTCAGACACGGCTCATGCCACCGTCGACTGTCAGGTCAGCCCCAGTCGTGAAGCTTGCAGCTCCCGACAGAAGAAAGGCCACTGCCGCAGCAACCTCAGACGCGTGTCCCCGGTATCGGCGCGGCCATTGTTTGCACGCTTGCCCAGGAGGGGGCGGTTGTGGCCGTTCATGGGCGGGATGCGGTCCGGACCGGCCGTGTCGTAGATAGCATCACTGCCAAAGGTGGCATCGCTATCGCCGTACTGGGTGATCTGACCGACAACAATACAGCGGCCTCGCTAGTATGCGAGGTGAATGAGCGCTTAGGTGGTCTCGATATTCTCTTCAACAATGCAGGGGGGGG
>NZ_AYXS01000001.1:24647-88204 GCF_000505765.1 Asaia sp. SF2.1
GCGTTCGACCGTAAGATATTAGCGGCAGTTCGGTTGAAGCGCGCCATCCTCCCCAACCTGCGCAAGGGTGGCTGGGGGAGGATCGTCATTATCTCGAGCCTTGCCGGCATCATGCCTCCGGCTACAGGGCCAGACTACTCGGCGGCTAAGGCGGCGATCAACAATCTGACGCTTTCCCTGTCGAAATCGGTGGCGGGTGATGGGATTACGGTCAATAGCGTGTCGCCCGGCACGATCCGTTCCGAGAAACTGGAAGCGGCTTTCCGGCACATGGCGCAGGATCACGGCGTCACCAAAGACGCATCATGGGCTGCAGTCGAACGGGTCGTTATGAGCGCCGGGATTTTTGCCGTGCCTGTCCAGAAGGTCGGCCAGACCTACGACATCGCGAATGCGGTCGCCTTTCTATGCAGTCCGCTAACAGGCTACATCACCGGTATCGATCTGTAGGTAGATGGGGGCGCCATGCCGGCCCTTTGAATAGTGTCACCTGCGTGCGCTGACGTTATGAACACGGCGCGCTCGCCGTCGCCTTGACGAGGTTGATTGCCCGTCCCGGGCACGCTTTGAGGCACAAGCCGCAGGCATGGCATCGATCGGCATTGGGGGTGTAAGCAACCTTGCCGCGGTAACCTCGATTATTGATCTTCTGGACGTAAGGTCAGTTGTCTGAAATCATCTGGATCGATTTTGCGAATTTCGAAGACGTCATAGGGACAGACGACGACGCACGCGTCCTTCCCCTCGCAGCGGCCGAAATCGACGATCGGAACGACAAGACTGGCACCGTTTCCTCGCCATTTCCTGACTGTCTGCTATCTGTAAATCAAACCGCGATGTCGCACGTCCGGGATGAGGGCGAAAGCTGACCTCCCTCATTGAGCGCGACCGTATAAGCATGGAGGTGATCTGCGTCATAGCGAAACCCTGCCTCTGAGATGCGCTTTCCGGCCTATCCGCTGCCTTTTCCGCCCATCTCACCTACTTCCGATAATATAATCTATCCGAAGTAGATCACCGCATAAGGAGACATACCGGAACTCATCGTCCGGGACGGGGGGAAACCGGTCTTTCCGCTTCGAGCGAAAGACCTGTGGAAGCGGACATTCTGATCCGGTGTGACAGGGCTACTTTGTTCTGCCTTTCGCTAAACCCTGTCGTTCCCGTCGCCCAGCACTTCGATCACCCGGCATTCCTCGACTGTGCCGTGCGCACACCGATCTAGCGAGTGTTGCAGCTCGGCGCGCAGCGCCACCAGCTTACCAATCCGTCGGTCAATATTCTCGACGTGTCGGCGGGCGATGGCGTCCACCTCGCCGCAGGAACGCTCCCGCTGCTCGCTGAGCGTCAGCAACTCACGAACGTCGGCGACCTCGAAGCCAAGCTCGCGGGCATAGCGAATGAAATTAAGTCGGGCGACCTCGCCCACACCGAAGCGCCGTTGCCGCCCTTCTGTTCGTGCCGGTGTCGGAAGAAGCCCGACGCCTTCGTAGTAGCGGATCGTCGGCACCTTGACCCCAGTGCCGCCGCGCCAACTCGCCAATCGAGATGCTCATAGTGTTTTGCTCTTGAAGCTCTAGTGGCTAGAGATTGTAGGGTGATCCCGAGAAGGAGTCACCCATGTCCGAGAACTGCTGCAAGCCCGAGACCGCCTGTTGCGCTCCGCCACCTCTAGTCGTGCCTACGAAAACCATTACACCAACCGTCGAGGTGACGACATGCGGCACCGTCGAGGATAGCTGCTGCCCGAAGGGTGTCCCGGTCTTCGACGGTGTAGACCCGCGCTACAAGCGCGTCCTGTGGACGGTGATCGCGATCAATGGCGCAATGTTCGTGACCGAAATGTCGGCGGGACAGATCGCCGGCTCGCAGGCGCTCAAGGCCGACGCGCTCGACTTCCTGGCCGATACCGTCACCTACGGTCTGAGCCTGGCGGTGATCGGCGCGAGCCTGCGCACGCGAGCCACTGCGGCACTCGCCAAGGGCGTCTCGCTGTCGCTGATGGCGCTGTGGGTGTTCGGGTCCACCGTCTACCACACGCTGATCCTCGGCGTTCCGCAGGCCGAGATCATGGGTGCGATCGGCGTCCTGGCGCTGGCCGCGAACCTTGCCTCGGTGTTCCTACTCCTGCCCTACAAGGATGGCGACGCCAACGTGCGCTCGGTGTGGCTCTGCTCTCGCAACGATGCGATCGGCAACCTGATCGTCATGGCTGCGGCGCTCGGCGTCTGGAGCACCACCAGCGCTTGGCCCGACCTTGCGGTGGCCACGATTATGGCTGGCATCTTCCTGTCGTCGGCGGTGCAGATCCTGCGGCAGGCATGGGGAGAATATCGAAGCGAAGAGACTGGCACGAAGGTCGCCGCCGCATAGGGTAAGAATCCGCCCATGTCCGCTTCCCGGCAACGCAAAGCGGGCCAGCCACGTCGTGGAAGAAGGCGGAAGCGGCAGGGCAGCTTTGCGACCCGAGCCGGCTGTCTCGATCGGGGTAGAAGCGGTCGGTCGACTTCCGGGCGACAGTCATCGATTGCAGACAACTGCACAGTTCTCAGTGTGTGATCAGGAAAGCAGGATTAGGACACCTGGTCCGGCAGCGGCCTCTTTGGCAACGACGCCAGAAATAACGTGAAGCATATGCAGAACAGAGCGACGTCCTTGAACAGAAACTCGCCCATCAAATTCCATGCGATCGGATCGCTCGAGAAACTCCATCTCACCACGCCAGGAGTCGTGAAAAAGAACGACCACGTAATGGCGAAGGTGCCGGCTGCCATGAGGCTCCCGATCGCCGAGATAACCGGCACGAACGCGCCAAGCACTAGAAGGGTCGCTATGAAAAGCTCGACGCAGCCGAGAACATTCGCTTCGCCACGTATCCCGAATACCATGAGCCACGACACGAACGGACTATTGGCGATATAAATAGCGATGCCATGAGCGGATTGCGGCGTGAACTTCTGGATTCCAAAACATAAGAAGATCAACACCATGACCCATCTCAGGAGAGCAAGCGGTCTGTGGCTCCCGTCGCCGCGCTCGGCGACACGACACTCGCGGATCAGACGGGTCGGCCCACCGCCGGTTGCGGTGCGAGCGCAGGTCTGTGTCGCCATTATCATTTCTCCACAAGATGAAGTAACTTTTACCCATCCTTCTAATTCGGTCAAAACCAGCCGAGGTTACACGGGATCGAAAAATTCTTGTCCGCCGGTTTCCACTAAGAAAAATTGACGCGAGATCGGCTCAAAGGGCCTCGATATTGTCGAGCACGCGGCGGAGCAACCCGATCAGCGTCCCGACTTCCTGCGGCGTCAGGCCGCGCGTCATGTCGGCATTACCGTCGCGCAGCACTTCCCGTCCCATCGGCAGCCGTTCGAGAGCAATTGGGGTCAGGGAGACGAGGCTGCTGCGTCGGTCGTCGGGATCGGGCTCGCGGCGGATCAGGCCGTCGCGCTCCATGCGCGCCAGCAACTGCGCCATCGTCGGCTGCTCGACCTTCGCCAGCATCGCCAGTTCCTTCTGCGAGCGGCGCTCGCCGTGCTGGAGCATGGACAGCACCGGCAACTGCGCCGTGGCCAGCCCGAGCGGACGCAGCCGCGCATCGCCGATCCGCGTCAGGCCACGCCCGATGCGGCTAAGATAGTGGCCGGGATGAGCGAGGGGGTCCCAGGGCTCCTTTGGCATTGCATAGCGTCCTATGTTTCTTCTATATAGGCACCTATATAAATACAAAGGGAGGCAGGAGCAATGGATAGTCGTATCGGGATCGTCGGCGGCGGGCCGGGTGGGTTGCTGCTCGCGCGCCTGCTCGGGCAGCGCGGCATGAGCGTGACCGTTTTCGAGCGCGACGCCCATGCGGAGGAGCGTCCGCAGGGCGGATCGCTCGATTTGCACGAAGAGACGGGGCAGAAAGCCATGCGCACCGCCAGTCTGGAGGCCGCATTCATGGACGCCGCACGGCCCGAGGATCAGGGAGATCGTCTCTACGACGAGACCGGCCGCCTCTTGTTCGACCACGACGGCGCGGCTGCGAACCGCCCCGAGATCGACCGTGGAGATCTGCGACGCATCCTGCTCAATTCGCTTGAGCCGGGTGTTGTATGCTGGGGCCAGCGCGTCTCCGGGATCGCAATCGAGGGCGAGCGGGTAAGGCTCCTGCGAGACGGCGGGAGCGAGGTGTTCGACGTCGTGATCGGCGCGGACGGAGCGTGGTCGCGCGTGCGTCCCTTCCTGACCGAAATCCGGCCCGTCTATCAGGGCGTCGTGTTCCTCGAACTCGGCTTCGAGGAGGGGCGCGACACTCACGCCGCATCCCTGGTCGGGCGCGGCAAGATGTTCGCCGTGGGTGACAACCGCGCGCTGATCCTCCAGCGCAACGGGCATGGCCATATCCGCTTCTATGCCGGCGTCCGCATGGCTGAGGACGATGCCGCTGCCCTGTGCGACGCAGATCCCGCCGAGGCGCGGGCGCGCATGGCCGGGGCGTTCGCGACATGGGCGCCTGAGCTGAAGCGCCTCGTCGACGAGGGCGATTTCATCAGTGCCCGCCCGATGTATGCGATGCCGATCGGCGCGCGCTGGGTAACGCATCCCGCTGTCACGCTGCTGGGCGATGCCGCACATTTGATGTCCCCCTTCAGCGGCGAGGGGGTCAATCTGGCCTTGGCCGACGCCCTCGACCTTGCGGACGCCCTGGCGCGTGGGACCGGGATCGCAGCCTATGAGGCGACCATGGCGTCACGCGCGGAGATCGCTGCGGCTGGTGCCGCGGCGGGACTGGCTAGCGTGTTCTCGACAGACGGGCCGGCGCACGTACTTGCCCGCTACCGCCGGCGTATCACCGGGCGTTGAGCATTCCATAGCGCCAGACCGATGATAGTTGGGAGAACATCAAGCGAGCGAGATCACAAGTGCTTATACCCGAGTTTAGTTAGACTGTTCATGTCGGCTTTCGGGATAAAGTGTGATGCCGTCGTAAGTCCGCAAAGGGGGCGAAAGCTGCCGGCCGGCTTGGAGCACATTGGTAAGAGCGGAGAACCTCTGAGGCAGAATTTTTGGCTCAACCAGCGTCATTTTCGGTGCTTACGACCTACTTCCGATAATAATAATTATCGGAAGTAGGTGAGCGATCGAGCGTCTATTCTATAGCCGTCGGCTCATTCGCCTCAATCTTGTCCGCAAGTTCCTGCATGATGGGCTGGTAGTATCGATCGAGCGATTTCAGATCGCGATGTCCGGTGACACGCATCAAATCGAGCGGGTTCGCAAGATAGCGTGCGAGACGCGACGTCGCCTCATGGCGAAGATCGTGAAAGGTGAGGTTGGTCAGGCCTGCGCGCTTGGTCATCCGGCCAAAGCGGACAGAGAACGCCTTCTCATTGCCGATATTGAAGATTTTCTCGTGCGGCTCGGGCCTGTGCGGCATCTGCTCGAGTTTCTCGACGAGAAGGCGCCGTGCGCCGGGCGTTAGGGGGCGCTTCTCGGGGCCAAGTTCCTCCCGGTGTCGCTCGCTCTTCACTCTGGCAAGCGATAGCGTGCGACTACGGAAATCGATGTCTTTCCAGCAAAGAGAAACGGACTCCGATAAACGACAAGCTTGTTCGATCGACCATTTGACAAGCCATACATCGTCAGCATGCTCAGAGGCCGAAACAACATCTACCAGGCGGTCATATTCACTCCGAAGATTGTGCTCATTGTCTAGCATGGCCAATCGTCTATTACGCTTCCTATCAGCGCCTTGCGGCCGTTTCACAACTCTGCCGGAGGCATGATTGACCGTGTGGATATCCCACTCACTGATCGCATGCTGAATGATGCTTGCGAGGAGATTGAGCCGCTTGACCACGGTCGCTGGCGCATAACCATCGGACAGCATGCGATCGCGAAAGGCCCGAACGTCAGCGGGCTGCCATTTGTTCACCATGACATTGACGACAGGGTCATCAAGAAGGGCAGGGATGTGGCCAGTGCGGTCCGCCAGGCGATGGGCCATGCATTCGTCGCGATAGCGCTCCACCAGTCTTCTGAGAGGTGTCTTGTCGAGGGACGATGTGTCTTTGAACTGACATAGATCGACCTCGGCACGCTTTTCAGTGAGCCACCGACGAGCCAGGGCTGAGGATGCGAAAGTCTTTCTCAGGCGTTTACCGTCGACCATCTTGCGGGCCTGATACTGACCCGCGCCTCGGTACCATACGCCCTTGGGGAGTGGTTTACCTGTGGCCGGGTCGATGCCTGATCTTTCTGATTCGCTCATGCGAAGCCCCTGATACCAAAGAGCCATATCTTCCTGATTGGCTCAGGAATGGCTCAAAATCAACACTCTGGTAAATCGGGATTTTGCTCTTTACCCATTGGAACCCGCAGAAAACTGCGGAAAATCGAATAGCGTCCCATAGGGGATTCGAACCCCTGTTGCCGCCGTGAGAGGGCATCGCCAAATAGGCGATTTCAATGCACTAGCTGCAACTGTCCACAACTGCCAACACCTGCAAAAGCTATATCCTGCAATAGGCGACGACTCCTTTGTGGTCCACATGGACCTGTCGCTTTCCCCTTGTACCGACCCGCCAGATCGTGCGATTCTGCGAGGGCTGCGGCGGCGTGGATGGACACGCACTTGGTAGCGGGTCGAACCCGTGAACTTTCTCGGATGGGATGGTGAGGACGAGCGCCGTACTGCGGTTCAGGACACCTCGGCAAGTAGAGCTTGATCAGCACAAGCCGGTATCAAGCCCGGCACGCAGCACCGGCACCCTTGTTCGAGAGGGGTTACGCGTCGCGTCTCTTCAGTGACCGAACCGGGCGCTAAATCATTGTGGTGGTGATAGGCAGGGGCGGCTTTCGGGCCGCCCTTTGCTTGTGCAGACAGTTTTAATTGACTTGTGAGCGCGTTCGCGTTCTGTTCTAACGCATGACAGACCTGACCCCAGCCTCCGAAGAAGACGTGACATTCGCCATCCGTATGTCGATCTCGCTCGACTATCGGGGCAAACCGAGGCGCGTGAACGCCAAGATGACCGGGGCTGAGATGGACGCGCTGGCCCAGAAGATTACCGAGCAGTTGAAGCGCTCAAACATGTGGCCACATCGAGGGCCAGGAGCGCCCGCGCATCAGGCGCCGGATTACTCGGTGGCATGGCGGGAGAGGGATTCAGTCCCGCATCACGAACCAGACGGCGAAGGATAGGGGCAGTGCGATCACGCTGATGCCAATCACTTCTGACACGCCCGCACCTGGTCCCGCAGCCCGATATAGTCGCCAATCCAGCGTACCGTTTCCGGCTTGGGACTGGCTTTGATCTCTGCAGCAAGCGCCACCTGATCGGCCTTGCTGTAAGTCACAAGGGTAGGGCAGGGCACATACTGCACTGACGAACAGGCGGAGAGCGCGAGCAGCGCCCCGAGAGCGAACCACCTCACGCCGTGCCATCCTCAAGCCGCTGCAATACGGCATCTTCCGTTGCTGGCTTGTCTGCCTGAGCCTGTGCCATTGATTGCGCCTTGAGCGTCGTCGCATCGGCAGAGGTCTTTGCTGCCTCAGACGTGCTGACAGACGCTGCGTTCTTCCCCGCCCGGTTGGCGTACCAGATCAGGGCACCGAGAGCCGCGACGATGAACGCCACGGCCCCGGCAATGAGGTCAGCCGTCACGCGGCCTGAGTGGTCTTGGTCTCAAGAGCCGTTTCAAGCGCCTTGAGATTGGTGGCAATGCCGGTTGCCGCTGCGACTGCGCCATTCACGTCACAATCCGGGGCCAGCTTCTTGATGATGATGGCAGCCACGGTCGGCAGCATGCTGATGCCCAGCGTCTCGATCTCAGGGAGGATCGAGGCGGTTTCTGTGGCGGCGGTGGTTGATTCACTCATGGTCTTTTCCTTCTGGATGGTGATGACTGATCCCGGCCCGATTGCCGGTGTCGTCAGTCAGGGCTTGGCGTCGTCCGCGTTGGTGGCGTGCTTGCCGTTCATGCCGACGCTGTTGACGAGCAGGTAAAGTGGGAGCCACTTCGACCCGTCAGCCGGGCGCGGCCAGAAGCGGGCGATGACGGCGGCCAGGGCCACGATGAAGGTGAGGATCGTCGTCGCGTCGCCGGCAAGAGAGGCGGGCAGAAAGGGAAGGACGGTCTGAAAGATCGTCTGCCAGTCGAAGTTCATGCGGATGCTCCGGTTGTGGGAATACCGCGCCCAAGGAACACGCCGCTTTCGATCTTGCGGCGGCGCTGAAGCCCCGGCAGGACGACAAGCTGTCCGTTCACCGTGGCCTTGTCCCAGACGAGGAATTGCTGTGCGGCCGAGTTGTAGAGGCGCTGATTCAGGCGGCGGACCAGGGTCGAGCCCTTGGCTGCGTTCGTGCCGACATTGAACTGCCATGAAAGCAAGGCGCCCTCCTGGTAATCCGTCAGTGGAACGGTCACGAACGAGCGGAGCTTCTCCTGCAGGGTCATGACCGTATTCCGCAGCAGGTCGAGGGCCTGCGCTTGGGTGATCGGCTTTGTCGTCGCCGTGACAGGCGTGCCGTCAGCAAGGAAGCGATTGCCGTAACCGATGGTCCAGTAATTGGCCGGGCAGAGATAAGGCTTGAGACTCAGCCCCTCGAAGTCGTCACGCGAGATCAGCGCAAGGGCGATGTCGATGCCGGTCATTGCACCCACCCCGCCAGATGCGTGGTGACATAGCCGAAAGCAGCGCCGGTCACGATCAGCGCCCAGCTCGCCCAGCCGCGAAGGCTGCCGATCTTCTGCAGGTCGGTACGAACCGCGCCGATTGCCTGTAGCGTTGCTTTCTCACGAGCCTCAGCACTGGCCTTGTTCTCGCCGTGCATCTGCATCAGCTTGTCAGAGAGCGAGCGATGTTCGAGACGGATCTCGACAATGGCTCCCTCGACCGCGCTTAGGCGGCGCCCGTGATCGGCCAGGGTATCGATAGGAACGACATCAGATACGGCGCTCATGTCGCCTCCAATAAAAAAGCCGCCCGGTGAGGGGCGGCTTGAGAAGATGGAATAGGCCGGGCACTCATTGGCCCCGCTCGACTGTCGCGAGGGTGGGCGCTTTCGCTTCAATGACTGCCGAAGCATATTGGCCGGGCAGGGTGTAAGGCCCTGTCTGAGCCTGCGTGCCGTAACTGCCCAGCGTCAGGCCCGATGCAGGTGCGATGATAACGGCCCCGGTGCCGAGTTGAGTCACTGTGATACGACATCCAACGAGTGTGTAATTTGCCACCGTGACCGTGACTGCCGAGCTTGAGTTTACAGCGACGGTCTGGCCGCACTGCGCCGTGTTGCTCAGGGTTGTGTTTGCAGTGACCGTAGTGACAGGGTGGGCGTATTGCTGGCTCTGCCAGCTACCATCCATGCGAAACTCGAAAATATTGGCACCGGCGTTTACATCCTGCATGGCGATGCGCTGCGGGCTGGCTTCCCAGTTCAGGTTGAACTGGTTCGTTCCAACTGCATAAGCGTGCAGGATATTCTTCTGCCCTGCCACGCCGGGCGAGATCTGGGCATTAAGTGCCCCGGTGCCGGAGTAGGCATTGAGGCTGGTCACGCCCGAAACGTTAGACAGGATCGCGCCGGACACATCGAGCGGAGCGCCTGGCAGCGGGTTAAGCACGCCGAGGCGGCCATTCACCCGGTCTATGGAAAAGAACGGGGCGTTTGTGAAATTGCCCCATTTGGCATCACCAAAACGGTAATAGTCAGCGTTCCCCATCGGCGTATAAACGAGGAAGTCGTGCTGAGACCCTTCAGCATTACCAAACCGGAAGTATGTGCCCGTTGACGTACTAGCAGACGACGCGAGCGCTGCGTTGCTCAGCGTCATCGTCTGTGTGCCCGCGCCGGAAACGATGGTCGTGCCAGCTGGGAACAGGCCATATTCCGCAGGGGTATCAAGGATCTGTCCGGCTGCCCCAGGGAAGTTGCAGCCGCCCATGCAGGTGATGGACGTACTACCTTTCGTCACGAGACCGTAGGCAGTGTTCAGTCCATACGGTACGAGTTCTGTGCCCGTTGTCTGCCACATGAACGGCACCGGCTGGCGGTTGAACATGCCGTCATAGGTAAACCGGCTGATCTCGAAATAATCATATCCGACATCGGGGCCATATTTCAGCTTAGGACCCCAGCCCACCGCTCCATGCTCGAAATTGCCGCCATAGGCCATATCCGGCCCATCGAAAGCCAACGCAGCAAAGCCGTTCGCATTCGTCGTCTTGAGGGCGAGCGCGTTATTCAGCCCTGTGCTGTTCTCGATCGTGAATTCGCCCTTGTTGGCATCATACCAGAGGCTTGTGGCCATGCCCGTTTGCTGCGGATCGGTGACGATAAAGCCGCCTTTCGTTGGATCTCCCGACGCGGTGAGGCTGCCAGCAAGCGACCCGCCGGCGAAAGGCAAATAGATCGAGGCAGCGCTTGCGATCGGCAGGTAGTCCGCCAGCGCGTTCTGCATCTGGGCGGGAGTGACTGCCGACGAAATGCCGGCCTGCAGGGTCGCGAAGGTAACGACGCCCGACCCGTCGGCATTGCGCGCCGTGCCAAGTGGGGTATCCATCGGCAGGCCGTTTGGCGGCACGAATTGCGGCGCCGAAGACTGCGCAAAAGCAGCAACAGGCAATGCCCCCAGCACAAGCAGAAGGGAGAGAAAGCGCGTCATTGAATGACCCCGGTTAAGGTTGGAATATTGGCGTTGCTCCACCAGCCTCCGGCGCTTGGCGGGGAGAATGGCATTGAGGCCATCCATGCGGCCATCTGGGCGCTGTTGATCTGCGTGGACCTGCGGCGAGGTGCGCCGACAAAGGTCATGACACCGGAGTTGCACCACCAGCCAGCGGTCGGCGGCGTGACCGGTAGGGATGAGAGCCAATCGCTCATGGCCCCGTCTGTTATCGTGAGGCCGGGGATCGACGGATCTCCGGAATCAGGGCGTCCGGCAAAGGTCGGAATACCCGCATTGAGCCACCACCCATCGCCAGAGGGCGAGCCTACGGGCAAGCAGGCAATCCATCCTTCCATGCCACCACTATCCACGAGTGGCAGCACGGGGCCGGGGCTGGGTTGCGGGGCTGACGGGATCAATGCCGGAACGGCGCTGACCGAAATGGACACCGTGACCTGATAGGTGTTGCCCAACGTCGAGAGAACGGCGACATCGACTGACAGAGCTCCACCAGCGAGCCATGTGATGTACGCCGTGACACACGAGCCGTATGACGAAAGCCATGCGACCGAGCCAGCAGCGCCGGGGTCGAAATCGTAGGAAAGTACGGCCTCACCGCATCCGAGAACCCCCGAGAAATCGACGCTGTAATCAGCGCCGCCGTTGATGTTGCTGTCAGGCCATGCAAGCAGAGGTTGCAGGGCCATGCCACGCAGGTTCGCAGTCGCGCACCCGCCAGGGCGCACGATCCGCGCTGATGGGCGCCAGGTCATGGGTGGTTATCCTGCTGTGCCGGATGTGGGCGTGGGTGCTTTATAGGTGCTTCCAATAGGGTAGGCCGACGCGTCATCCTCTACCCAATACTGGCCGGTCGGCAGTATCAGGTTGCCCCGGCCATCCCAGACGATGCGATTTACGACCTCGCCGGAGGCGTCGATAATCGCGTAGGCGTGGGCCGCGGGGTCCGTCGCGATCTGGACGCTGTTCATTGACGTATCGTTCATGTGATGCCCTCATAGCATTCTATAAATGCGGCCCCATTGCCGCCGGATCCGCCCTCTTGTTGACCGGAGCCTCCACTGCTCGACCATCCCCCGCAGGCACCGCCGCCGCCGCCGCCTCTCCCCCCTCCTGCACCAGGCGTACCGTTACCAACCCCAAAGCCACCTGCGCCCATCGGAGAAGAGCCGCCCTTGCCTGAGTAGGCATAGAATTGTCCGCCATTTTGCGGGTTCAGAACCAGTCCCACCGCGCCGCTTTCGCCTGACATGGCTGTGACAAGTTGCAAAGCCCCGTTGGGAAACGCAGGGTTCGCGCTGTACGCCCCTGCTGGGCTGATGGTTGAGAATCCCCCCGCATTAGTGGAGGGTGCACCGTATCCGCCGAAACAGAACACTGCGTTCCCAATGGAGCTTGTGCCACCGTTGCTATTGGCGGAGCCGCCGTTGCCTATGATGATCTGAACTGACGAATTGCTGGCACCTGAGAAAAGCTGCTCGTAGGTAAACCAAGCCTCTACATAAGATCCTGCAGTACCGCCCGCACCAGCATTGCAAGCATATGCGTCCTGCGGCACGGCAGTAGCACCGCCTCCACCCGCGCCAACCAAACGAACGCGGAATATGAGCGAGGGGTCTACTCGCGGGGGATAATAAACACCGGAAGAACCAAACCAAGCCACACCGCGTAAGCGCCCGGAATTCAGCCGGGTGGCAAATTCAGTCGTAGCGAAAGACTTGTCGCTCGCTCCGAAAGCCGCAGTCGTCCCGGTCGGGTTCTGCGCAAAGTAGACCGGCCCTACTACGCCCTGCTGGTTCGCCTCGTCAGTTTCCAGATAGTTCCCCGCTGGCTGCACTACGTGCCAGTTGTCATTCCCGTCCTGGAATGACGGAGATCCAGTTGCTTCGGCTATTGTGGCAGCTTTGATACCGCCGTTAGTGCCACCAGCGTTGGCTACATAGTCCCCCGCTGGCTGGTAGTTACCGGCGGGCTGCATAAATAGATACTGGGTATTGCCATCACCATCCACATACGAGACCCAGGGAATCGATGTCTTTTTGGTGACACCTGCTGTCTGGACGGAGAAATCGCTGTTGCCGCCGCCTTGCCCGACATAGGTGTCGGCCGCTTCCGGCTTGCTCAGGAACGGCCTTCCCTGGCTATCCGTCACATTGCCAACATTATCGATCTGGATACCGATGTGATAGTTCCCCGCACCGTCACGAAGAACCAGACGCCCATAGGTGGTATTTGCTGCGCCATCGTTGGTGAGTTGCAAATAGAATTGCAGGCCACCTAAAGCAGCCCCAATTGGCTGGGTCGTAGTTTCATCGCCCTGACTGAACGAAGCTGTAACGAATGCTTGGCCTAGTATATTTCCGCCTGTCAGGGGGAAGTAGGTAGCCTCCGCCTCTTTCTCGCTAATAAGCCCCGCGAACAGATTGACCCAGGAAGCGCTATCAGCGCCCGGTGTGGTCAGGTTGTTGTCGGCGGTGGAGACCCAGAAGAGGCCGGTGGTGGTGGGGTCGGCGACGATCGTTTTTGAAGGATAGCCGCCAACTTTGTTCGCGAAAGAACTGTCGTATGGTAGCACGAGGCTTGAACGTCTAAGAGCTGCGATCAGGTTCTGCTCGAGGGTTGCAATGCTCTGACTATCGCTCGCATTCTGCCCCATATCAGCAATGATCTGGCCGAGCACTGCTGCCATCAATGTGCCCTGCAGCCATGTCTTGTTAGCCTGTTGGCTAGATGCCTGCCCTTGGACTACGCCGTTGGCGTATTGGCCATTGGCAGCGAGCGCAGATTGGTATGCCTCGTCTGAAAGGACATTGGCGCTCGTGCCATAGGCGAACGGCAAGAATCCATTTGTACCAGCCATGGGCCCTCTCTAGTAAGTTGTTTGTCAGTTGAATGTGAAGGAGACGTTCACCCCCATCGGCCTGATGGGCAGGTAGCCGCCTTCAAGTATGGCCTGCAGCACGCGAGAGATCGTCGCCTCAACGGCGAAATTGACGGCCATAGAGTGCTCGGTTACGGAAATGGGTATCGCGTTGTTGCCTATCGCCGTTTGGACGATTGTTAAGGCGGACGGCAGAGAACCATCCCATTGATTGCAGAGTATCTTGGCGCGGATTACTTGCCGATAATCGGCATCTACCAACGTCGTGACCTCCGTTTCAGGGTCGCCGATCTGGTACCAAACCCCCTGATCCCATCCGAGGCCATTCGTATCCCAAGAGAAATACTGCTCTATCGGAAGGGCAGCATAGCGCGAGATTCCGACCCACAGGCCAACTGCATCGAGCTGAGCGCCCACGGCATTATCAAGATCGTAAAACTCGCTTGCTGATGAGGCCACATTGATTTGATCAACAAAGCCCTCCACGCTCGCCGCGATGGTCGCGACAAACTTCGGGCTGCTCTGATGTTCAGAAGTGATTAGCGCAGTGAAGTCGCTGACGCTGGACATTTCAGGTGGTCCCAGATGCTACGATGTTCACGCTCGAAGTCGGACAAGAGGGCAGGGCGTTGAACGGAACAGTCACGTTATTAGTCGACATCGCTCCGCCGTTTGCGGCCATCTGTATGGAGTTCAAGTCGTAGGTTAAGCCGCCTGTTGCATCTGGTAGGGACGCCTGCGCGTAGAGACGCGTCGTATATATCGTGCTCCCAGCAGTCTGCGCTTCGATATAAGCCGAGATTTGAGCAGCTATCATGCTGCCTATCGCGTCTGTGTAACCGGAGAGGGCTGTAAGATTTACCTGGACAGCGAGAGGATAGGGAGTCGGGCGAAAGAAATTGATTGTCCTGCTGATGCCGGCGCTGTCGGTTATCGTTTCTGTTGTCGTACCGTAGGTAGGCGTCCCCATGGTTTTTTTGTTGGCGATAATCGTCGCTATCGCTGAGGCATCTCCACCCTCAACGACAATGGCTATGCTATTTGCCGGAATGCCATTGCTGTCTGTCTTCGCGGTATCGTTCTCGTACCCTTCGGCTACTGAAACGCCAGGAAGGGCAAGAAGGGCACCCAATAGCCCATCCATAACCGTTTGACTGGGAAGCATTGTGCTGGATGCCTGCTGAACCCTTAGGGAAGCATCGGTTTGAGCCGGGGTGCCAGGAGCGGACGCCGAAACATTCGTGACATTTGACCAACCCAACGTAGGTGTATTGATGATCGTCAGTGTGCCGGGACCGAGCGAAATTGCACCAACTGTGGTGCAGGTGGCCGTCACGGTTGCTGAGCCAGAAGACGGAACTACCACAACGGTTGGGAGCGACCATGTGTATCCAAAGATGGTATCTCGCACACTTCCGCCTGAAATAGTCTTGCCGACCGTTCCGGTGATGACGACGTCGCAAGTAGAGAAGCTCGGCACTGATCTCGTCAGCCCATTGATCTTGACTATGGAAGATAGCCCCGCGCCCTGTGCCGTGGCTGGCGAAAAGCTGTTGAATGCTGCTATCATTGAGGCGTTGGAGGCATTGATGGCCTGGGCAATGATGCCAATCCACTGGCCGTCCTGCGTGCTGTTGTCGAGCACGACATCAGATCCGAAAATTCCCTGATAGAGTGCAGCCAAGCGCGCAAAGATGGTTTCATAATCGGGCGCGCTGATCCCTTGAGCGCTCACAGTGCATGCGAGCTGCGAGATGTTTGAGATGGAAGCCATCAGGTGCCCGTCGATATATTGGTGCTGCCATACAATGTCTGCACCGTTGCTGAGATTGTCAGAACGCGATTGACTAGCGTGCTGCGGTAAGAGGCGATTGCTTGTACCCCTGGAGTGTCTAGAATGCGCTCTTGAATGACTGAGTCGTATGTGGGGGTGGTTCCACGCCCTAGGACTTGCGTGGACCATGGCACGCCACCAGAGGTATCCGCGAACCATTCGCCCAGCCACAGTTTCAAGCGGGTTTCGACTAACTGCCCGACCGCAGCGGCGGTGTTCTGCTCAAACGCGGCTTGACCGATGCCGAACTGCATATCGCCGTTGGCATCCATCATTCGCAGGCGCATGAACTACTCCGGCTTTTGTGTCGTTGCACTGCCTGACTGCACGCCAGGATGAACATGGCCCGACAGGGAGATGCCTTTGGCTAGGACATCGCTATCTGAGGAAACTGTGCCGCCGCTTACGGTCAATCCGGATGAGGTAAGCCGCATAACGCAGCTGCCAACCGTCATCGTAATCGCATCGTTCTGGAGGTCGATGACCGCGCCTCCATCATCCGAACGCAGTTGAGCGCCCTGCTCTGAAATGCCCGCCAACGGGCGGGCAGAGCTCGTCAGCCCAACGAAGGCTATCCCGTCAGAGAGATCGTGCTGTCGAAGATCATAGGGCGTCTGTCCCTTTCCGCTTTGCCACCAGTCGTCGATGGACCTTGACGCGAAGATGACCAGACATTCGTCTCCTTGTTTTACAGGAAACGTAAGGCTGAATCCGCCCCCCCTTGGGAAGTAAAGCGGGCAGTGGGGAAGGCCGGGCAGATCGTGAGAACTTATCGACCCATCATCGGCTACCGCGGTTCCTTTTGCCGCAAGGGCGACCGAGGCGTAGGGGGCGCCATTGTCGAACGTAACCCCCTGAATTATGCCCGGTAGCGCCGTCCACATGCGCGCCTGGAGGCTGTCCAGCCATATCCGCGCCTCTTCTTCTCTGTCGGAATAACGCTCTCGGATATCGGTCATCAGAACGCTCCCAACAACGAACGCGATTGAACCGCCGACACGTCGGTCGCTATGCAGGTTATGGTAGAATACCAAGGGTCGCCGCGCGTATCCCCGATATGTTCCACGAAAACAACACTGTAAGATCCGGTCGGCGAGATGCCCATAACGGTCCGGCGTGTGACTCCATTGTCAGTGGTGTACTCAAAATTTCCACCGTCGGTCGCCCCGTATGAGAGGTCCGCTTGCTGCCCTAAAACCAGACTGTCGTTTAGCGTCACATTCACGCCAACTTGCAGATCCGGGTTTAGAAGGCATGTCGCCTGTACGCCGCCGGGAACTTGCACTGGAATGCCGACCAACCCAGACTTTGGTGTCAATGCGATGCTTTTGCCGCCTCCGCCTTTTTGCATTGCGGTGATCTGATTGAAATTTAATGCCCCATCCGACACATTCCAGGCGCTGCCCGTACTTGTTCCAGCAACGCGGCAAATGTCGCGCGTCATACCGTACATCACTTTGGGGCGCGCTCCCGATCCAGATATGTCAGGGAAAGCGCCTGCGGCGATGTTATCGTCAGCCATATCTGTCACGGCCTGCGACTGGACGTCTTTCCATTGCCACCCCGGGGCAAGAACCTGCTGGGTCGTGGCGGTGGCGTAAGATTGTTCATTGCTGGATGCAAAGATATCAATAAACGTGTCCACCGGGTTTTCACGCCCGTGTCGGGTCTGAGCAATCGTTCCCGAGAATATCGTGGCGGCATTGCCCTGATAGCCCGCGGATAATACCACTCGGGTGAATTGCTTTTCGATAGCCTGTATGGTCGATGGGCTGGGATTATAGACTCTTGCTTGCAAGACGCGTGGCGTTTGCTGAGTGCCGTGAGTGATCTGAAAAGTCACCCGCAATGCAGACAACTCTATACCTGATCCGGACTGCCCAGCTACTTGCAGCGAGCAGACGCGCAAGTACTGCCGAGTACCGCTCATGACGTAACTGCCAAATATAGATGTGACGCGACGCCCAGATCAGAAAAGGTGGGCACCGCACCTGAATCGCCGTCGGTTACAAGATACAAGCTCACTCCCAAGCCCAGATAGGCATATTGAGCGAGGAGATCAGCACCGGTTACGAGGGGAATACCCAACACGATCGGATTGGCTGACGTGTCATATATGTCGAGCAGCCAGCCGCCTTGGTCGACGTTCTGGAAGGTGAACCGCAGGCTGTAGGTCGAGCCGTTGAAATCCGTCGAGAACGATTGCGGCGCGCTAACGAGCGGCACTTCATAGAAGGACGTCGCCATAGGCATACCACGCATTTTTGGGAGACTAGGGTTAGATAACCCGCTGCTTGACCAAAGTACAGAGTTATATCGCGTTTGCAGGATCAGCCCGTTGCGCGGGCCCGGGGCTCCAAAACGAAAAAGCCCCCAGGGCGAACCATGGGGGCGTCAGTCTGGCATCAGACCAGATCACAGTAGGGAGTTTGGTCAAGCGAGGCAAGGAGAAGGGGGGTTAAGGGCGTTGCTTTGCCGCCTCCTTTTCCGCTTTTTTCTCAGGCTTAGGTTTGAAAAGTCCGCGCAGGATGATTGCCACTAGGCCCAAAGCACTCGCCGCCGTACTACCGATAAGAGTGGTGAGAGATGTATTATTTATATGAAATCCGTCAAGATGTTGCTTGAAGTGGAAAGAGGATCCAATATTGAGATGCAGATCGAGTTTTGGAGAAAACCCTTGTAAGAATATTATAACTAAGCAGGCTGCGGAGAAGAACCAGAGGTAGAGTATGATCTGGTCGCTAAACCTCTGCTTTATAGCCATTTCTTGTCTTGATGCGGCTATTTTTGCTTCTTTTTTGAGGTTCTTGTAATACTCGCGTTTATCTCTCTCAAGTTGCTCTTCCTCCTTTACGGCGTTGCGCGCATCTTCGCTTTCCGTATCAGAGGAAGACTCCTCAATTTCGGGGGAGGGGTCGATAAGCCGACTTAGAAATTCCTCAAAGTTATCGGCCACGCGAACTCACTTGGCCTCGGCTCTTTCGAGATTAGTTCTTACCAACTCGTCGTAGTGTTCCTGGATCACCCCATTGTCGATAGGATGATAAAAGCCATGGACGTCTTTCGTCTTTGTCCAAGGCGTATTGTCTTGGTGAGTAATTTGCGAGAGTTTGAAGCCGCTGAAAGTGCGGTATTTCTCCCAAACGACGTCCAATAGGGCTTTTTCGTGGGCGGTTAGGTTTGTTGCCGCGATGACCTCTAAGTCATCGGCGTCGCCGCTTGGAACCGTCACTGAAATCGGCTCAGAGACAGCCCCTGCACCGTATTTCCTTAATGCTTGGTAGAGTTCTGGGTATACTGGTCCATATGGCCACGCTGCGGGTTGAGTTCCGATAAGCGGCGCTTTGAGAAGGGATAATCCCCATCCGTGCGCGATATAGGGAAGTTTCTGGAGCTGCATATTTGTGAGGGCTCGGCCTTCAGCATTTGCCCGCTGGAGAAACTCGTTTGCTATCGCTTTGACATTGTGGTTCGGCATCACACACCCCCCTTCACGCGGGGATTATGGTTGAACACGTTGGACATGCTCTTTCCTCCGGCTAGGGTTTAAACGGGATCGGCGTTCGCACAAACGCGAACACACCTCGCACGTCGAGGGCCGCGTCGCTTGTTTCCGATCTATCGCTGATATGGGCGTATGTTTCCATTTTGGCAAATGAATTCACTGATTCGAATTGGACAAAATAGCAACATCGTTGGAAATGCAGGTTTTCACGCAGTTAACGGAACTCCTGCGCCTCGCCTGACTTGAGTCATTTCACCTCTGGAAAACGACGATGACAAACAAGCCGAACCCAGCCAAGCCGGGGAGCGACGAGCCATTTGAGCCGTATCCCGACACGAGCCCGCAGCAGGATGACGCGCCTGAACACCCCGATCATCCCGAGGACGGAGGAAAGCCCAAATGACCTCGAAACCAACACCGACATACGACCCCAGCCATCCGGCACCTGAGCCCAAACCGGGCGAGAACGCGCCGCTTCCGGATGCGCCCGAGAACCCGACGAACTGATTGATAAGCCATGGGTTTCATGCGTGTTCGCCGCTTTTGATACGTATGAAATCCCTCGCGCGTGTGCTACATCATAAAATAATAATATCAAAGATCCATGAGTAAATTCCCAACAAATTGAGTGGCGTCGCGCACCAAGAAGAGATAAGCCAAATCATCTAGCCAAAAACCACGATTAACTCTGAGCTAGAATGAAAAGTGGGCAATCATGCATTTCCCAGAAATACGGCTCCTATCTCAAATTTCTTTTGCTATAGCTAGCGTAATTCTGATCTTACTGGCCGGACTTTTGGTCGTATTTGGCCTATATGATCTCATACGTAGTCTATCCACCTCATGGAACAGCGGGCGAGACGCTGTATTGCAGGCAATCAGCTATGTTGTCATAGCAATGGCAGTTTTTGACGTCGCCAAATATTTTGTAGAGGAAGAAGTCGTAAAGCCAACGCCCCACAAAAGCGTTGGGGAGGCAAGAACCAGCCTGACAAAATTTGTTACTACCATAACAATAGCAACCTTCATCGAGGGCCTTGTCGGTATTTTCGATATTGGTCGAGCTGGATATAATTCTATACTATATCCGGCAGCAATACTTTTGGTGGCGTCCTTTATTGTTCTCACTATGGGCGTATATCACTGGCTTATCTCTCCACGGGAAATGGGACGCGGTTAAAGCCAACCCACCTCCTTCGGCTGAGAAGCCGCTTTCTCCAAGCGCCAAATTGAAGCTCGGAGCCTCGAGAGCGAGATAGATATGACAATGTTTGAATTTAGCCTCGTTGCATCTCAATTAGAACGAGGAACTGTTGATCTTGAGGATCATTTTGCGGCGTCCGGGTGTTCGGATGCGCTGATCTCGTTTCGCAAAGGTCACATCGTACTGAAATTCGTCCGCGTCGCCGATACCCTTGAGCGCGCAATAAATGCTGCAATTGCAGATGCCCGAAGCGCAGGAGCGCTCATAAAACGCGTCGAACCGGAGTCATTGGTGAGTATCACAGACATCGCTCTGCGAACCGGACTCACAAAGGATTCGTTAATCATTTGGTCGTCAAATAAGGCGGCGTCTGGTTTCCCCGGGCCATCGTATAGGTTGACCTCATCCATGCCGTTGTGGGAGTGGCGGGACGTGGCTTGCTGGATGGTGCAAAATGGAAATATGCACCCCTCGGAACTTATACACGCTGAAACTATCCGCCGTGTGAACATGCGCTTGCAACGAGAGATGACATGAGTGCGCCCGTTGTTTGCCAGCAAGAGTGAGAGCCGAGGTAGAATCGAGGTAGCGCTCGGATTTGTCTTTATCAGCCTGCAAAACGCCCCCGCGGATGACACGGGGGCGAATGTCTACCACAGACGCCTCACGATAGCGTGAGGAACGGGGCAGGGCAACCGTTACGCGAGGGCAGGGCGCTTTCTGGCGCTGATCGTTCTTTCCACATTTTGAAGCCGGGTCAGAACTTCCGTCTCTTCTCTGATCTCTAACACGTCAAGATCGCGCCATGCCTGCATAATCGCCTGAGCGCCAAGCTTGAGCCGTTCGCGCTGGATATCGGCCTGGCTAACGTCTCCCTGCGTTATGGCGAGACCAGCATGAAGCGCAGACCCGATGTTCCGGCCCACCTCTTCCGCGCTCATGCGCTGCGGACAGGTTTGCGCGAATACCGCCAGCGCGCTCATGACGCTGCCTCCTTCGGGCGGGAGAAAGGGCGCGGCGACAATTCCGTCCGGCCTTTCTTCCCCTTGGGGGCAAGAGTGCCTTGCCCGGTCATCTTGTCCATGTGGACGCGGATCATTTCTGCGCCTTCGAATTGCATCCATCGAGGAACGGCATCAACGTGGAACAAGTGCCGTTCCTGATCCCTGCTATGCCGGATGCTGCCACCCAGATCGTTCCTGAGCAGCCAGTTCACGCACCGACGCGACATATTGCGGATGAGGCCGCCTCGGCCCTTTTGCAGTACCCCGGCGTTTTCAACGAAGAAGCGCATGGGGCGGTAATCTGTGGTGAAGCCCGCCGATGGGTCATACGCAGTCATCGCGGTTTCTAAGCGCTCGACCAGCGTAGCAAGGCGTGCCTCTTGCGCGTCCATTCGGGCGGTGACCGGCAGCAAAGCGCGAGTGATCACGGCTTTCGTGATGCCGCCGTGTTCGCTGCGGGTTAGGTGATCGCCAGCTGCGATGACCTTGCCGAAAAAGTGGTTGAACAGCACTCGGGCGCATTCGGTCTGATAACGAATGACCGTTGCCCGTACCTCATCCTTCAGGCGGTCGGGATGGATGGTGGCGAGCCAGAAGTTCAGAAGGTCAAGGGAGAGGCAGGTGCCGTCCTGTTCACCTCCGTCTGAAGGTATGGCTGTAACAGCCACACCTTTGGAGAGGACGGGATGAGCGTTCAGCTTTTTGCGCTGAAAGCTCCAATCCAGCCCCATACTCTCAACGATGGGCTTCATCGCAACGAGAGTGTTCTCAGGCCGGTCGCCCGCGATTGCTACGAGTTTTGCGCCATGAAAGTCGATGGTGGTGAGAGCGTTGGTCATGCCACGCCTCCTTCGCCGCGCAAGGCAGGAAAGAGAGCTTTCAGCCTTTCGCGAGCGGTGCCCCCATAGAAAATTTCGTGCGCGTCCCGAGAGTCATCGTCGAGCACTTCGAGCATATCTCCAGCGATTTGGAGCATCTCATCTCGCGACGGCGGGTTCTGTACGCGACGCATATCGACCACGCTATCCCACATCAGGCCAATCACTGTGCATTGGTCAGATGCGAGCTTCTCCAGATCTTCACGGGAAAGCGCCTTGATCGCTTCTCTGAAATCGATCTCAACGGTGTTGAAAATCGTTTTTGCGCCATCAGGCGTGTTTGTGCTATCTGCAGTCATCGCAGTGTCCTTTCAGGGTCATTGTTCAGAGGCGACGGGGCTGCTTTCCACGGCCGGACCCGTCGCCTTTTCCTTTTCCATTTCCTGCCGAAGCAGAAAGACGATGTATCCGTTCATCGTTCGCTCCTGACGTTTCGCCGACGCTTTAACGTGTCGATGAAGCTCCAGCGGAAGGCGGATTTTCATTTGGGGGTCTGCGTGTTTCACATGGATGCCTCATGGTTCATTGGTGAACCACATTATATAGACATGACGAATCGCTGGACGCAAGAGAAAAAGTGGTCCACTCACAAACCATGAGTGCAAAAGATCCCCAGATGAAGCTGCGCCTACCTAGCGCGATTAAGGACGAGATCGAGCGCATCTCGTCTGATACGGGTCGATCAATGAATGCAGAGATCGTTCGGCGACTTGAGTGGGTGCTCGGATCCGGCAGTAGGTATTATGAGATCGACGGGCCGGATTATCCTGAACATTGGAGATCCCAGGCAGAGCAACAACATCCGAACTTGTATGGGTCTAAGTACAGGGCCGAAGATTTTCCTGATGATCAGACATCCAGTGATGGTCTTGATGCCGTTGAGCGTGCCCTCATTCGCATGTGGCGCGCAATGAATGATGGCGAGCGTAATGCTCTAGCAGTGGTTGCCGAGCAACTAGCCGATAAGGCGCGACATGGGGATGTAAGTTGATCCAAAATCGATATGGGGCGGGAAAGGAAATACATGACCGACGCGCGGAAAAAGCTCGTCCACAACGAGACCACTAAGCTGCGGGCCAACGCTGTAAACACAGTCGCAACTTACGCGTTGACTGCTGGGGTGGTGTCCCCGATCTTGTCGCTCACAATCTCATCGCCATCTCAGGTTCAGCGCCTTATAATCTTGGCTGCTGGCACCCTGTCAGCGGTCGCGGCGTTCGGGCTCTATTGGGTCGCAGGAGCCTTGTTGAAAGGTCTAGAGGAATGAACATGCTGGCATTTGCATTGAGCGTCTTCTTCATCCCCGTGGCATTCGGTTTGGCAGGTCTGGGCCTTTACGCCATGGGGCGCAAGGGTATCTGAGCGCACTTTCTTGAGCCGGGAAAGCGTCAGTAAGAAAGCCGCCCTGAATGGGCGGCTCCTCAGTCACGAGAAGGCGGTGCGCTTCTCCGGGCCGATCTTCTCCTCTATCCGCGCGCGTTCAAAATCTAGAGCGGCACGATGAAATAGCCCTTCCATCCGCTCAAGCAGAACGCGCTCTTCCTGCATCTCCGTCATGTAACGGTCTCCCTGGAGGGTGCAAAAGGGCGCAGACGCTTCACGATCCGGTTGGACCATTTCAGGGTCGCTTGTGACCCCTTGCCACCCTTACGCGTCGTGTCGAACATGCGTCCGAAGGGTGCGCCCTTCTCCGTGGCTTGATAATCCGAGCCCGATGACGATGCCTGGACCTTGACCTGATAGCCCTCAACAATGAGCAGCTTGTTCACGGCCATGGCGCTGAGGCCGATCTCTTTCCCGATCTCGGTTGCCGTCAGGTAGGCGTCATTGTTCGGCGCTGCGATGGATGTGACGCCCATGATCTCCAGCGGATTGACGCCTGTCATGTTGAATGTGCCACGCGCTGCGTGGAGACACTGCTGGTTCTCGTCGAAGCCGGGGAGGGTTCGGGCGATCTTGAGAAGGCGCGTATAGGTCGTGTCGAAGGATGGCTTGCGGGGACGTTTGGGTGCCTCCTTAACGGAGGTGCCTTTGCCGCTCTCTAACTCCATCCAACGTTGCACTACTCGGAGGCGGAGGGCCGCATCATAGCCAAGAACGAGATTGTAGGTCAGATCTTGGTCAAGGTCGAACGACGAGGTATAGCCACGCGCATCTTTATACCTGACATAACCCATTGATTTTGCTTGATGGCTCAGATCTGATCCATCCTTGTGGATGGCATCGATCATGATAACGATGTCGCGGATGACATTCTTATGCGTCTTGCCAGTCAGCGCGGCGATCTCACGTGACGACATGGTAGGCTTCCCGCTCAATGATGGAGCGTTGGTGCTGGAAATTGCAGGCGTGCTTATGATATCAACGGTCATAGCCATTGTTCCTTCTAGTTCACTGGTGAGAGGCGTCGGAATTGCTGCCAGGCTGGTCCGACGCCTTTTCTGTTTGGAGAATATTCCGCAAAATCGAAGTCAACTCTCCGTTTGCAGATCTGTCATTCTGTGCTGCACGAACCTTTAGGGCCCGTAACAGCGCACGATCGACACGGATTGTGAGAGATGCTGTGTCTGCCATATGCTCCTCGTGTGTGCGCCTATTATGAACGCACTCCCTTCTTACGGTGCGCCCAAAATGGATGCAAGTGGAATGTGCGCCTAAAATGGATTATTGCGTGGGAATGTCTGAAGAACGTCTTTCCGTCTCGATTCGCATGACGCGAGATCTCACGCAGCGCCTCAAGCAAGCCGCGAACGACCGTTCCCACTCGATGAACGCTGAGATCGTGCAAAGGCTTGAGTCTTCGTTTTTGGACGATAGCGCCCCTATGACGCCACAGGATTTGGATGACGCGTTCCTAGATGCTGCCGAAATGTATATAATATCGGCAGATGATGAGGCTGTTATGAGATTGCTCGGCAAGAGATTTACCTATCGCCGAAAGTAAGTCAGTGTAGGCGCTCACAACATACCCTTGGCGGGCATTATTCCATGTGACCGGTCGATGAGAGAATCTCGGCCAATACTTGTGTATGGATCACAAGGTTCGAGCCCCAAGCGTCCGAAATTCGGACGGTTGATGGGGCGCATCTAAAAGACTGCAATCACCTTGGTCGATCTCTATGTCGCGCCGCCGGGTTTAGCTCAGCGGCGCGACGGCCTTCTAGGAAGGTCTTAGATGCTGATCTGCCTTGCGGCTAGAGAGCAGCGCACGGGAGTAAGATCACCGCCTGGAAACTCGTTGTCAATGATCGCGGACTGGCGAGTAAGCGCGTCTGACTCTGAGGCATGCACTCGCGAGCGAGCGATAAGCAATGCGATTTCGAGTGTTCATTTTGAACGGGGTCTGCTACTGTTCAAATTGAACATATGGGAAATACCAGTGACAGCTTCCGAAAAAATCAACATCGAACGCTTGCGCGCGATCTGGGCGTTGGTGGTGTCCGGAAGCACGGAGGGTGAGCGTGACAACGCGCGAGGTCACGCCGAGAAGCTGCTCAAGCGGCACGGGCACTCGCTCTCTGATGTTCCTAAGCTTCTCAAACGCAAAGGCACTCGCCGAAAGGCAACGACGCCGCCCGATTGGTATGATCAGTGGGAAGACCAGGTGCGCCGCGAGAAGGAGGATCTACAACGTCGGGAAGAAGAGGCGCGCGAGGCTGAAAGGAAATCTTGGCATGCGAAGTGGCAGGCTGAGCATGAGGCCGAATACGAAGAGATTCTTGCCCGATTTGGCTCCTCAGAGCAGGTGTTCAAATTGAACGCAATGGAAGAGGCGATCTTAGAAAGCGTCAAGCCATGGCGCTTTGTCGATAAGACAAGCCATCCGGGATACGAATTCGTCAATTGGCGGGGCCGCCCCAGAGGAGACTTGGGCGATTGGGCCGATGACATCTTGGACGCAATCAAGGGCGCCGTCCCAATGCCACAAACGTTGGCGGAGGCAATGGCAGAGGCGGATGTTTGGGATGCGCTCGGGCACGCCCGGTGGCTAGTATCAAAATATGAGACGGGGGAAGCTATTGAGGAAACGTTTGAGCCGCCAGTCAGTCAGCGCAATTGGCTCATCAGAGACCTGGCCGATCGCGATATGCCTGCGGAGACCCTAGATGACGTAATCCACCGTACTCGAAGGCTTGCCAATAGGGGATACCGCGACGATTACGAACTTGAATTGCTCCTTGCTGATTTAATGCGAGTGCGGAGCGCGAGTGCCGCCGGTAAGGTTGAGGATCTAGAGAACCGACAACGGGAGGATGTTCAAAATGAACATCCAAGGCCGCCCCTCAGCGCGCGAGAGAGGCGCGTTCAAATTGAACGAATTCTTCAAACGGAAAAAGGGAGGGCAATGTCTCTGAGGCAGATCGCTCGTATGTTCGGCGCGTCACCAGCAACAGTGCTTTCCATCAGAAACAAGATCGAACAGAGCGCCCCCTGAGGGCGCAGTCCCTCATCTTGTCTCGCTCCCCGGCACTGTTGCTGATACGGTTGCGGCCTTCTCTGTCGGCTGGAGCGCACATGAAACGTCGCCTACTGAGTCTCGCTTTGGGGCTATCTTTCTGCATCTCGCTTGCCGCGCACGGGCAGGGATACCAGACGCCTCCGACGCCCTTGTCGGGCTCTCCGTCGCTCTCTCCCTGGGCGCTCGGTATGGTTCCCTCGAACGTTTATAGCGCAGCTCATTCGGTCACAGGCGATCCGATCGTTGATGCGATGCCGATGCCTGCCGGTGTTTCCGTCCCTGACCCATCTCACGCCTTTCCCAAGGTTGACATCAAGGCGGCTTGCTCGGGCATGCCTAGTCAGAGGCAATATGCTATATGCATGAACACTGAAACGACGCTGCGAGGCGAGTTGTCGCAGCGATGGAGCCGAACATCTGCGGCGGCGCGGCTGGACTGCCAGGAAAAGGCGAAATCGCGCGGGTTTGCACTTTATTACACGTCTTTAGCGACGTGCATCATATCTGAAGGCCGGGCGCTGGAGCAGAAGCAGGCCCAGAAAGAGTACGACGACCGGCATGGCGCGTACCGCGGGGCGCCGAGCAAGCCCGCGTATCCGGAGGAAGCCCTCGAAGACAGGGTGTCAGGATATGTCCAAACATCCTGCAATATGGCTCAAGGGAACGATCGTTTGTGGCGGGCAAAGGCGTGTCGCGTCCTGTCTTCAAGTGGGCGGCGGGATTTTGAGCAAAGCGTGTTGGATGCAATGTCCAGATCAACTTGGTCAGACGATCAGTTGCCTAGCACTATAGATAGCGGTGGGAATATGGTGACGACCAACACTTTTTCAACGAACTAGTCGTTAGCGGCTTGCCAAACCGGAGACACCACCGAAGACGACGCTGAGAAGACTCTGCGGCGGGTTAGCGACCGGTATCAGCGCCCGAGTTCCGCCTTTTTGCACGGACGCTGTATCCGCCGGGTTCTTCTGATTTTCCAGCGCTCCAACACTCGCAGTTTGAGTGTTCACAATGAACACCTCCACACACCGGCATGTCACAAACATCGAATACGCGGTGTCTGCGGTCGTCTCGGTGCTGACCTCCGCGATCAGCATATTTTTGTAGAGACGCTTGCCCGTGACGATGGTGCAGAGCTGACGAGATTCCTGGAGCTGCAGGAGCGTCTGATAGACCTGCCTGACATAGCCCTCGCCGAAGTTGTCCATCAACCCGGTGATTGATGTTGAGTCGGTAAAGTCCGAAGTGAGCGCCTGAATGCTGCTATTGGACCAACCGTATTCGAGCTCAAGCTCAGCTGGCAGCTTGTACGCGTGGTCCGTGATCGCGGCCCCTTTCTGGACTGGCTGCGCTGTTATCCCAAGGGCATCACGATGCCGCTCCCTGATGGCGAGGTCAGGGATCACGGTGATTGGAGACACCGGGTTCCCTTTCTCATCATTGACGTCTCCAGCGCCGGTGATCGAGCGGCTCCCCGTGAAGAGAAGGGAGGCCAACCCGAAGGCGGATCCGATTGCTGAGATTGCTTCACTCACATGAGCCTCGTTTTCGCATTGCGGACAAGATTTGCACTCGCCTGGTTCTGAACGCGCAGGATGGATTGCCCTGTCTGCTCAGGATTATGCGAGCCGTTGACCGTGATGTGGTTGGTTTGAGTGACCGTTACTGGTTGCCCCGTGGATTGATTGGCAGGGGGCGCCGCGTTTTGGCCCTGGGGGATATTCGCGGTCACCGATATGGGTTTTCCGTCACTGCCTCCCGTTACAACATATCGGCTGTCCATCGCACGCGCGTAGGCAATGCGACGATCGAAGCCCAGATCTCCAGGGTTTTCGCCTGACCGCTCTATATTTTGCGCGAAGAACCCGGTGGCTGCCTCCAGCCCGCTAGTCTCCATAAAGCGCTTGCCAGCGCCCTTTTCCCCGCCCTGACGCATCTCCCAAACGAGAGCTTTTAGCTGGTCGATGTAGCCCGCCTTGGTGACATCTATGCCTGTGCCCGCAAGGATTGCTTTCTGACGTGGCTCATCCCATTGAGCAAGGCCAGCGTGGCTGCCATTGCGAGCGCTGGTGTTAAGCCCGCTTTCCTGCTGAAGGTTGCCGAGGACCGCTAGGGCATGCGTTCGGTCGAATCCCTGCCCGAGCAAATAAGCTAGGCCGCTTTCTGCTCGCTGGGGGATGCCAACCATCCCGCCATAATCGCCCAGCATATTTCCTGTGGCGTCCTGGTCGATGAGGGCTTGTTTATGAAACTCCCTGTAGGCGTCGCGCACATCGGATCCCACTTTACGAAAGTTGCCGTGCAGCAGGTCGTCGAATGCCTTTGCTGTGCCGTTTACGAGCGCCACGATCTGCTTGAATGTGGTCGCCAGTTCAGTCCGCATAAAGCGATTGAATGGTGCCAGCCAGCGCTGAGCGCGGGGCCACATGTCATCGAAGAGCACACCAATCTGATGCAGGGCATCCATTGCGGCGTCGATGCCGGGCTTCCACTGCGCCCAATCGATCAGGGATGTCCCGCCTGCCTTCCACGTCTTGTAGTCGTCGTAGAGGGCTATGATTGCTCCACCGATCGCGAGCAAGCGTCCGAGCGGCGTTGCGAGGAAGCCTCTATTGAGCAGCCTCCAGGCAGCCCCCAGCGCGCCGATGGTCACGATCCACGTGCGCGTGCTCTGATCGAGGTTGTTGAAATGGTCCCACAGGTCAGAGAGGATACCGACGCCGCGCCCGAAAAGCTGAGCTAGGGCGTCTCCGAGGGCCAGAATGAAGCGCGTTGCGCGCACGATGATATCGGTTATGCGGTCGAAGTTCTCGAGCATGAGCTTGCGGAACCGGACGATATCACCCCCGACGCCTCGCTCGAGCGAAATGGCAACCTTGTCGCGCAGCGCCTGAAAAACGAGGCCAAGCGAGCGAAGCTGCTGCATGAACGTCGCTGACGAGCGCGCCGCCTGGTTCTGATCGACGCCCGCCCGTCGGTAGATGTCTCGATATTCGCTGCCGAACTGCCCAAGCCCGCGCCGCATGGCTTGAAGCGTGTTTTCATCGATGCCCAGAACCCCGGCCTGGGCTTTAGCTTGGTAGTAGGGCTCCGCCTGGAACTGCTTCGCCAGATCCTGCATAACATCGGCTGTATCGCGCAGCTCACCGTGCGTGTCGCGGGTCTGAACGCCCAGGCGTGCGATGAATGATTCGCCACCCGGGTTAGAGCGCAGGAAGTTGCCCATGGCCTGCAAGCTGCCGCGAGCGGCCTCTGCGCTGCCTCCCATCTGTCCGACCGCGTAGGAGAAAGACTGCATGCCCGATACGCTGGACATCGCAATCTGAGACTCGTACCCGAGCCGCGAATATGCTGAAGCGGTTTTGAAAACCGCTGCCGATTCAGCAAGGAACGCCGCGCCAGCGGATAGGGCAATACGCTGCCCGATCACCATCATCTGGTTAGCCGCTTCTCCCGCCTTCGTGAGAAAAGAGGATTTTTTGCTAGTCTGTTCGACTGCGGTGCCTACCTTGGAGAGCGCATCGCGATACAAATGCGCCGCACCTGATGCGGACGTCAGTTGCTCGTGAATGTCAATCAGAACTTCGGCAAGTATTTTGAGAGTGTCGCCGAGGCTGGTTGCGGCTTGGTCTGCCCCTTTCAGCGAGTTTTGAAAGCGCTTTTGCCCAGTCTGATCTACTGTCCAGCCAAGGCTAACCAGAAATTCCCGCATCACACCGGCTTCGGCCATATTCAGTCTCTCTTTCGTGCGGCTTCGCTAGCCCGGAATTCGTTTTCGGCCTGGCAGTCCAAGGCGTCATGCAAGAGTGCGATCTGGAGTAGGGTGGTTGACCCATCGTCCAGGTCGCTGATGCGCAGATGTCGGGTCATCACCGGGCGCAGGAGATAGTCTTCGTCATCCGGGAGCCTGACAGCCTCGTAGCTTAGGCCACCGCCGCGTCGTTCGAACCTGACGGGGCGGTGGGCATAAAACCCGCCAGATTGTCCTGCACCACGGCACCGGCCAAACGCAGCATCATCTGCATATCGATCCAGTCGTAGCGGAGCTGACCGCTGGGCAGCGCGACATTGCAAACGGTGCCGTTGTCTCGATATTTCACGACTGACAAGCACGTATCGAGAACGTAGTCACAATCAGCATCGGAAAGGTTTGCGATGGAGGAAGCGACTTTCGAAAGGTCGACATCCCCGCCGCCCGCAATTCCGTCCAGATCGCTCTTGCCGCCATTGCTGACCATCGCGGCGAAGAGCGGGGCCAAACGACGCGCAACATGGAACTGCTGCCTTGCGCTCAGGCGCCCCGTGATAAACGCCTTCTCACCAATTTCGATATCGGCCATTAGCTGTAAGTCCCCAGGAAGCCAGTGATTTTACCGGAGCGGAATGCCCATGTGACCGTCCCGCCATCCTGGGCATAGTCGAGGTTGGGCTGACGCGTGAAAGCACAGCCAGCACAGACGATGCTGTCGTCTGAGTTGTTCTGGTTGATCGTGATCACGTTCTTGCCCCACGCTGCCGAGGTGATGCGCTGGGCATTGTAAGCAGCCATCAGGATCGCATTGTAGGGGCTGGTCTTGAGAAGTCGGACAGTGACCGACCCCGCATTGCCTGCGTGGAGGGAGTGCATATAGGAGCCGTCGGCGCCGACGGTGAGGTTCGTTTTGTCGCCCTCCATCTCGATTGAGATGCCTTCCTCGCTCGCGCCTGCCTCATTGCCCATAGAGCATGCAAGGCCGACACCGACGATGGACGCGGTTACGTCGAGGAACGAATAGGTGGATCCAGTAGCCATGTTTCAGTTCCTCAATTGACGATGTTGACGAGCACGTTCGAAGAATGGACCGCGCCCGCCAGTTTACAGGCAATCTGCATCGTCACGGCCTTGCGAGCGGCCCGATCAGCCGCGCTCTGGGAGGCGATAGGGGGCTTGTAGATGTAATAGCCGTCTGTAAGCGTATCGCCCGTATTGATCGCCCCGATCGGCGGCCCCTCCCATACGCCTGGCGCGAAGAATCCGTTGGCGACATAGGCTTGCGAGACGCTGTCGTAGTCAGCCTTGAGCGTCGTCATGCCTGCGTCTGTCTGCGGTATCTTGGTCGCAGCGTAGAGCCTGTTGAAGCCTGCCGTCTGGAGGGAGTTCTGGTAAGCGTCTGCACCGATGCGAACGTCGATGAACGTCCCATTCGACATGACGCCCTGCTGGATGATCGCGGTGCCATTCTGATAGTTGACGAAGTAATTGCAGTTCTTCGCATCCAAGGCGTTCGCTTGCGTCTGGCTCAGCGTCTCAGCGGCGACCCCGGGCTCGCTCTTGAATTTGAGCGTAATGACCGAGTTGTTTGCCGCATAGTCCACTGTGGCATTGCGACCGAAGAGGGACGCCGCTGCATAGGGACTGCTGCTTGAGTACTGACAAGCCGTACGCGATAGATTGGCCTGCTTGAGCAGATACGCGAGGTCGGTGGTCGATGTGGGGTCCATCGCGCCCGCCTCTTGCGTCGTCACGAATAGCGCGCGCGAAGGTGAAAGCCCCTCGATCATCTGGGCAGCCGAGACGACTGCGCTATCGGCAGGAGCAGCAGCGAGGGCGATCACGCAGCCATACCAGTCTCCAGAAGCGCTTGCGAGGCGAGCGATCGTATCGGTGAGCGCTTCTCCCTGACGCTCTTCGCCTACATAGAGCGTCGAGGGCTGGGGCGACTGCGAAAAGAACATGTCTCCCGCCAGATATTCTGGCGCTGTCGTGCCGAAATCCTCCGCAAGAGCGGCGAGGGACGTGTAGGCGCGCAAGTTTTCAGTGGCGCCTAGTACGCCAGAGGAGCCAATCACAAGGAGTGCGCCGAAATTGCGCGTTCCGGCGGCTGTCGGCGATAGCGTGACGGTCACGCTGACGATGTCTGATACTGGCAATCCGGCGCTCATGACGCAGCATTCTCCGTGTTGAAGGTGTCGGTAGTTGTTTCCGTCTGGAATGTCCCTTCGGAGGAAAGAACGCTCTGCAGCGGATAGGTGCGGACGGCATGGCGCCTGATCCGCAAGCGTATGTCTGTTCGAGGCAACCATTGCTGATTGACAAGTGACGGCACTCGATCGATGCGGCCGATGTCCAGCATGGCCATGCCGTTGGCCTGCAGAACGCCTCGGTTGACGCCAAGCGTCAGTCCGTCGCGCAGGCGAGACGCAAAGCCCGCCCCGTTCGGCCCATAGAATGAGGCGAGCAGTTCGAATGTCTCATGCCTGCCGACATCAATGCTGCCGTCCTGGTTGATCGTCTGATAGGCATTTACGTCATGAGACTGGCTCACGACCCCGAGCGCACACCAGTCGGTATCTGGGGGGAGCTGTTTGGGCGGGCGCGGTTGCCAACGCCTGCGCACATAGTCTCGTGGCAACCCGGTAATCGCCGCGACAAAATCGCCGAGCAGGAGATCGAGCGCCGCATCCTGATCGATATTCTCGGCTGCAGAAGGAAGAACGGCTCCGGTCGCGCTGGTCATAGATCAGTCCTCGTTCTGAAGCGCCAAGAGGGCGCAGCGCGCAACAGAGAACCCTGCACCGAAAGCGCCCCAATCATCGACCGAGACGACTGTGTAGGTCTTGTTGTTGGCGATGATCTCGTCTGCCGAGAGCGCCCCATCTCCAGCGAGAAGATTGAAGCGCGAATATAGTGAAATACCACCGGAGAGCCGTTCTGCATCAGGTAGGCGCAGAAGCTCCTGAGACGTGATCGGCACAACGACGCCGTGAAACTCGAAAGTCGTTTTCTCGACTGTCGCCTCTCCGCGACCGTCCGTACCATCCTGCATGCGGGTCACGACAATCGTCTGACAGAAGTCCGGATCATCGAGCAGGTCTGAGACGTCCAACATCGGCATTATCGGCGCGTCCTTATGTCACGGATTACGTAAGTGACGTGGGCTTGCAGGTCGCCTGTATCGATAAGCGGCTGCGCTAGCTCCGTTGAGGGGGCCATCCCCGCACGCCTGTTTTGGAGCTCTTGGGCGGCGCCGGCGTCTCCCGCCTTCTTTGCTCTGATGCGGGCTTGGAGTGTGGCGTCAGAAAGGGGAACGAAGGGACCCACATCCATCTTGTCCTTCACCGCCGCTTCAGCGCTCAATCCGATAGCAGCCAGAGCCGTTTCGACGGCAGCAGCATCCCCGCGAAGCGCGGCTTCTCCCGCTTTGCGCAGTCGATCAATCGACTGCTGTTCGACCTCTGCCACGCCAGGCACGAGGAATGGACGTGCGGGAAGATTGCGGCTGGGATCGCCGGTTTCGAGCACGTATCCGATCAGCGCGTTGCTTGCGTCTCCGCCCTCATTTCTCTCGGCGTTTTCTTCCGGGATGCCGACGAGAACGCGTTTCGATGTCAGCGCAGTCACAGCCTTTCGCATCTCGGGCAGGCGATTGGCTTTGATAGTCACCCCTGTTTTCACAGCTGCGTCCCTCCCGCCCCGAATAGGCTGACGAAGGCCCAGTATTGGCGTCCATAGGATGTCGTATTCCAGAACCCGGCGTCGTCATAACCGCCGATCGACGTATCGTAGGACTTCGACAGGGGCCCGACACTCTTGGACGAGATGACGCCCACACCTGGTGTCGCGCCGCCTTGAACCGCAGCAGCAGTCTGAGCGCCCACAGTCAGTTGATGAGCCACGAACAGACCAATTCCGAGATTGGTGCTTGCTCCCCATCGCGTCTCGTCAACGAAAGACCTTCCCATTTGCAGCCAAAGGGAAACAGTCGGCATCGGGAAGCGTGTAGCATCGCTGAATTCAGGAAAGAGGGTGAGAAAATCCGAGGCGGTCATGCCGCTGTTTGTGACGCCCGCCACGACGTCTTGGCTGCTGTTCAAGCCCAGGTTCGGCTGTGTCTGCATCGACTTTTCCTTCGACAGCGCTTGGGACTGCAAGACTGGCCGCACAGCCGTTCGACTGGCTTTCCGACGTGCAAGAACGCGGTCCGGCGAAGACGCACCTTTCCCGCACGCTCGGATGCTCCGCCTCGCTCTCGCTCAAATCCAGCCACATTGGCGGATGGACATGATGCTCGCGCCCGTCTTCTCTTTTGAGGAAGAACGGGTGCTGGACGATAAAGAGAGGCACCTCTCAGATGCCGTATCGACTGCCGGTCGTCTCGGCGTAGACGAACTCGACCTGGCCCAGAAGAGACCAGTACGTCGTACGAAGCCACATGTCCTGATAGGTGATTGGAGTCTTCTGCAGCGGCACCAAAGGATAGCGAATGAGGTTCAGATCCTTCGTGTAGGCGAACATCATGTCTGCTCCGCCCGTACCGCGACCGATGCACCATTTGCAAGGCAGGATCGATAGACGCTCTCCAGTGCTCTGGGTGTATGGGTTGTTGACCCGCAGATATTCGAGGATCGACTGCGTGCCTGCACTCGAAACCGTTTGGTTGAGAAGCGAGAACTGAGCCGGGGGCATCAGAATATGGGAGGGGACGTACTTCCACCCGGACGTCGCCCAGACGTCGGACTGAAGCGCCAGCACATCGGCTTGAATTTGCGCCGGCGTGTCGATCTTGCTCGCAAAAGATGTGCCGCCATTTGCGCCGGTGTCCGCAACCTGCGACGACACCGCCGCTGGGTTGTTCAGCATGCCGTAGGCACCCTGGAAAGACGGCTCACCGATGTAAACCATCTCATCGATGTCCATCTGGTGCTTCAGATTGATCGCAGCCAGCTTCTGAGCATCAATGGGCCGCCCTAGTCGCATCGCCTTCTCGAGCTCTCGGTAGGTGTACTGAAGCGTTGAGCCCCATTCACGCAGCGGCTGCGCGATCTTGTCGATATCAACCTGTGCGGCGGGGATCGCCGTGCTTTCGGCGCCAATCCAGTTCTTCCCCGCAGGGTTGATGCCGCCAACGCTTCCGAACGAGGAGCGCGTGAACGACGACAGATCATCGGATACGCTTACGTCCTCGCGGAGGTCGATGTCTCGCCCCCACGTGACCATGGCCAAAGGCTCGTGAAGCGTGGGATCGAGGCGTTCCAGCTCGCCGATAAAGAAGTTTCCGACACTGTCCATGGTCGCAGCATCGAAGGTAAAGGCACTGTCCAGCGTCCGGGCGCGAACGATGGACGGAGAGGAAAGCGCCGTGGATGCGCCGCCCTTGACGGAAGAAGTCAGCATGTAGGGATATTCCATATCAAGATGGGCGCGCTCAGGCGCCGCGGTAAGGGCGATTTACTGGAGATTGAACGAGATCTCGGTGATGCCGTCCGAGCCAGCCGGCCCTTCGAAGCGCGCATTCGGCAACTCGATCTGGTTTCCTGCGGTCGCATCAACGGTCGCTTCAAAGCCCCCGATGAACTCGCCAGTTCCCGGATTGGCTACTCGCACATAGACTGGCGAACCCTTCACCGGAGTGCCGGCCCCGTTGAGCACAACACTCATGAACCCGCGGCGGGCAGTATCCTGAGCGCCCCCATTGATCTGAGGGTAGGCAGTGCGCCCGGTATTGGTGACGGCCCTTCCGGGATACGACCGAACAAGGAGCCCTGCGATCTGCGATGCAGTTTCGCCGCCGGTCAGGGGAGTGATCTGGCCGGACCCATTATATTTGACTGGCAGCCCGAAGCCGTATGCCGACCAGTTTGCAGCCGGGTCGAGAGACTCCGGCGTGATATCGCCCGGCGCGGGTTCGCGCGACAGTGTGCCGGCATAACCGGTATCAATGCGGAATTTGTAAGCGGTCATGATCGGACCTTATGCCTGGCGCTTCGCGAAGAATTCGCGGTTGCGCTGGTTGATGGAAGCGGCGGTGACGCCTGCGCCGGCGTGATTGTCGATGCGCGGTGGCGAGAACTGTGAGCGCGGTGCGTGGTTGGCGCGGCGGATCGCATCGCCTGCTGCACGGAAGGCGTTGAACACTGCATCGTGCGTCATCGCCTTTGTTCCGCGCTTGCCGACGAAGTGCTTGACGATTGGGGCCTTGTCTGCGTCGGCCATTGCGGCATCCAGTGCCCGGCAGCGGATCGCGTGGATCGCATCGCGCTTGGTGACTGCCGTGCCCTTGGCATCCATCGTCGGTGTTTTCTGACCGGGGTTCAAAACCTCTGCCGTCGCAATGGCGTCGCGGAAGACGGTCGTGAACGCAGCGTCGCCAGTCGGAGCACGATTGGTATCGTCCAGACGTTCGGCTTCGTCCTCAATCTCCGAGACCGCGGCCGATTCCTCGTCAGCCGTAGCGCGTGCTCCAGCCGATTCATCTGCGCGCGCGATATCGCTCGGCGTCAGCCCGCACACAGCAAGGCACTCGCGGATCTTGTCCTCGGACATGCCTTCGGCGCGCATTTTCTCGGCCATACGGTCCGCTGCGCTCTGCTCGGTCGGCTCGGTCGGCTCAGCATCGGTCGCAGGCTTGACCATCGCCTCGATTTTGGCGGCGAGGGCTGCAATCTGCTCCTTGATTTCGGCCAGCGGATCAGCGTCGGTCGCAGGCTTGGCGATGGTTGGCTCGATACGCTCACCATTATCGCGGGTGCGCCGATCGGTCGTGGTGCTCCCGCCCTCGGGCTCTTCCTGCGATCCCTCGCGGATCGCTTCCTCAACGCCGTCAGCGTCGTTAGTAGACAATGCGGTCAGGAGCTTGTGGCCCCAAGACTTTTTCTTGAAAGCCATCCGGCCCTCCAACAGTGGTGAAAGTTGATCACCGACGGCGCACTGCGCGCCACCACGTCCGCGCATCACAAGCGCGAGGTGGTTTCCGATGATGTTGCGTTGCTTGTAGTGTCCCGGCGCGCCCTCTATGGGCTCGTAATCAGCGTCGTAGCCGGGAGAAACCTCGCGCCATCCACGCTTCTCGATCGCTTCAATTGCGCGCTCGTCACGGATGATCGCATCCCCTACAAGCATGTCTTTTTTCTCGCCCTCACCGCGCCTGAGATGCGTAAGCGTCCCACGGGAGAATGATTGGTAATTCGCCGGGTTGAGCATCACGCCAGGCGGATGGTTGAGCGTGATTGGCACGCCCTCGAACGAGGTGATTGTATCGGGGTGGAAGAGGGTCTCGGCATCACGGTGAACCGTGATCGTGCCGTCCTTCGCAGGGTCGACGGGCAATTCTGATTGGTCGTAGGTCATCTGACCAAGGCGGGCGATTGGGACATCCCGGCATAGCAGAGAACCATCTGGCAATCGCTCGCGCGTTTCGCCTATTCTCTGCACCGTATAGACATCCGCGCCCCGCTTGGGGGCGAAGTCACATGTGGAGATTTGTTTGAGCACAAGCACAAATCCTGAACCAATTGATATCGGTTGGGTGATCGAAGAGCTGCGCATGGTCGCGCACGAGAACGCCGATTGCGGCGCGCTGGAACCGGCTCTTATGGTGAGGGAGTCACCAGAATATGCCGGTGCATGGCTAATCGTGCAGTGGTGGCGCTATCTGATCGAGGCGGCGCCAAGAGACACCAAAGCCGCCGCAATGCTCTCGCTCATCAAGGGCAAAATCACCGAGGATGACTGGCCCGAGGGAGCTGACGATAGACGGGCGCCGGATCTTAGTATCTTCGGGCTTTGATGCCGCTGCTCAGATCCCCATCTGACGAGTGGATCTGAGAATAGCTAATATCCTTAGCTGCCGCAGCGCATCGTCCATTGCTTTATCAGCGGCTTGCTTGTCCATGGGCAGCACCGCACTCTTGTTTCGTCATTCTCGAACAGCCAACGGAACATCACATCTCTCCATCCAGGATCGGCACTTGGTAGCACCGACAGTTATAGATGCCGCCCGGCATGAGGGGCTGGCCGTCAACTACTGGCGGATTTGCATACTCACATATCGCGCCGTTCATCGCTTTGTGGCTTGCGCGCGTTCTGGTGTCTCGATGACTGCGCCAACGGAAGTGCGTGCATCCCGCCGCCTGAGCCCGCGCCTGTGTCAATACAGAGGAGGCGCGGGCCGTTTCGGTCCTCGCAATGCAGATTGCGCGGCTCTCAGCGACTTCGCCCGACCTCATGATCTCTTCGACCATTGATCGCGAGCGAGACCCGCTGATTAGACCTTCGCGCGTCAGCTTCTGGATGCGTTCGGCGGCTTCGCGGGGCAGGGACGTGATTAGATCGACCTGCTCGCGTTGAAGTGCCTGCATCGTTGCCCCTGTAGGGGCCGTCTCAATCTCACGTCGCAATTCGCGACCAAGCATTGACGCGTGCGCCCGCCATTCTCGGCTGTTTGTCGCGTTGGCGGCTTCCACCATGCGCCGCGCTGTCGTTTCTGCCCACGGGGCGAGCAAGCGCTCGTATCGCCCAAGAGCGTCAACAAGTGATTGAGATGAGGCACCATCTCCGGGCGCCGCTATCTCCGTCAGCTCTCCGATATGGCGGGCGATCTTGCGCAGAGACCGCTCGTAATAGAGCGCCAGGCTTTTGGTCGGTTCGAAGGGCTCACGTCGCCGCGCCCGATCTAACGTCAATGATCGAATGAGCATCATGGGGCCTATCGAACGGAAGCTTCGGGCGGCTCGTTTTGCAAGTTCTCCTCGCCCACAGGAACAACGACAGGCGAGGGCGGCCCTTCTACCTCTCCGGGGTCCGGCGGAGCACTTTCCGCGCTTCGAATGCTTTCCTCGGTTATCGAGTGCCACATCCCGTCAATTTCAGACCCGGAACGCAGTTCAGACAAGGCCGTCGCACGGTCGACTAGGCCAGCGTCAAAAGCGCCGACCGTTGCCGTGGTCCGTGCGGTCATGATCTCGGCCTTTTCCTTGTCGGAGAGCCCCCAGAGTGAGGCAAACCTGAAGTCGAAATCCTTTGGCGGCGGCTCATCAAGCTCCGAGTAGCACATCACTTCTAGCAGCGAATGGACGCCGCGACGCAGGAGGTTTTCTTGCTTCTGTGCCACCCCGTCATAGTACTGGCGCAGATCGCTCTCGCCCGTGCTGAATCCTGCAGGTGACTGCCCGAGCAGGCGCGTCATAGGGATCTGAATGGCGCCGGCTATCTGCTGAGCAAATTGCATCAGAACATCGTTGAGGCCTGAGAAGGTGTAAGTCAGAGCCTGGAACTCATCCTCGCTGTCGATAACCGACATGCCTTCGTTCGACTGAAATGCTCGAATGTTGTCGATCTGCGCCATGACACCACGCTTGGCGCGCTCATCCAGACTGCCCATTACAGTCTTGTAGCCCTTGACCTTCATGACGCGAAGGTGGGCCTTGTAGACGAGCTGCGCGGCTCCAAGTGTGGCGCTATCGAATGCCATCAAGACATCCATGATGCGCTCGACTATCGACATCCCCCAGCCGTTTTCATACTGCCGCTGGTACATCGGCAAGCGCACTCCGTCGATCCGGATAACGCGGCTATGATGGACGACCTGACCTTTAAACGCATCGGCGTCGGGGATGACGCGATAATATTTCGGCTGCCCTAAAGCAGGCCCGAAATCGTCGATCGTATCGGCGTAGTCCGGTGTGACGATCCAGCGGTCGATCGCGTAGAGGCCGAGAAAGTCACCCTTTCGAACTGTTGCCGGGCGCAGGGGCGTGGACGGATCCTGCCCCTTGATCATCATGACCGCCAAGGCGCCGCCGTACAGCCTGGACCATTTGATCGTATCGGCCAGCGCCTGCCATACGCCAAGACGCGACATGCCGCCATAAAGGCGGCTCACGTCGTGTGGCTCGAGGCCGCCAGTTACTTCAATACCCGCGCGGGTCATATCTTCAGCAACGCTATCGACCGCATTGCCTATGATCCACGACCCGCGGTAGGCGGCCTCTAGCTGCACTCGGTTGCGCGTGATGAACTGAAACGCGTACTTCCCGGCGGAGAGGCCGTTATCCTGGCCAAGACCGGTGCGGGTGCGGGGATTTACATACCCATCTAGGGTGCTGGCACGGGCTTGCTCAGGCCGATTTCGGCCTCTGCTGCGATTTCGCGCCATGGTTCAATCCTTAGTTTGCCAGTCGGGCGTAGATCGCCGTCCAATCCGCTTCGCCGCCAAGCATTAGCTCGGTGATCGCCCAGACTGCAGCGTCTGCACGGTCGGGCGATTTCGCGCCTTGGTATCCAGCCGTCGAGAACTGGACCAGTTGCTCTTCCAGATCGGGAAGGCGTCCATGGTGGACTACCCGACCTTGCTCATAAAGGCCGGCAACAGGCTGCGCTCGCGCCACTTTCCCACGTGAGGCGGTGACGACCTTGACCGGCACAGTATCCCGCACCGATCGTAAATTTGCCTCGACAAGAGCCCCGCCGAAATTGCGTTCAGCTACAATGACGTCTGCTCGCCACCGATCGTACGCTGAAATCGCAACGTTGGCCCATTGCGACGGCCCGTAGCGGCCACTGAGATCTTCCAGGACATGACCGACGCCGTCCGGATCAAGGCCACACACTGAAATCCCAATCTCATCCGAACGATAGTCTTCTTGCCCCTCACATCCCGAAGGATCCACAGCGACTACAATCCGGGACATCTGATCACGGACAGCATCTAGATTGCCGTCGGCAACCATGGGCGCACGTTTGATGTGGTCCAGTACCCAAAGCGCGCCCTCAATGGCGGTCTGATAATTGCCATAGAGAAACCTCTGGCGCTCTTTTTCGGGAAGGCTCTCCAACTGCGATAGGTACGCTTCGGATAGATTTTCCCGGTTGGAGCCTGGATTGATCTGCATCGTGACATAGTCGCCTGTGTCACGCAGAGGCTCGCCTGATTTGGGTTCGATCTTCTCCTCGAACAATCCGTAAAGCCAATGCGAAGTCGTTGGCGGGTTAGCGTCGATATACTCACGCACCCGCAGGTCAGACTTTTGTGCCAAACGCGTCAGCAGCATGTTGCGCGCGCCGTAGCTGATCTGGCTCGCTTCGTTCAGATAGACCGTGGCGAATTCCAGACCGAGGATCTTTTCAGTCCTGTCCGAGCTATCGAGGCCATGAAACAGGATCTCGGAGCCGTTGGGGAACGTCACAAACCAGTCTGTCTTGTTCAGGCTGTAAGGCGCGCCCGGGAAACAAAGGCTCATGACCTTCGGGAACGTATCGAAGATGACTGAGTGTTTGAGCGCGTTGAACCTGTGCCTAAACACACCATGCCGAGTTCCCGGCACGCGCATCGCCCGCATTGCCATTGCGCGGATGAGAACGAACGTCTTGCCAGAACGCGACCCGCCGCGAAGCAGGATGTGGGTGGCGGGAGAGGCAAGGAGTTTATTGGCCTCAGCCTGCCCAGGGTTGAGGCGGAATGCCATTACAGATCCATGTCTTCCTTACCGACGGTGAACGTAAATTGTCCCGTGTGTTCCTGAGTGATCTTGTCGCCGTAAACCTTGGGCATCATCTTCGAGAGGAACCACTTGCGGGCATCCACTCGCAGGCGCGAACGCTGCACCGCGGCCGAGTTCACGCCCTCCGACCCATCCTCTTTTGTGTAGGTGTCGTTGGCCCCATCGTCCGCAATCTCAATGGTCTCCTCTGCCATGGAGTGCAGACCCATCTCTTTTGCGCGTGCGTATTGCGCGGAAAAACCTTCCCGATCATCGACAACCCATCCGCGAACGGTGGACTCCGATGGGAAGCGTTCTTCTGTGCATATGCGGCGGAGGGATTTCCCTTCGGCGAGCAGAAGGCAGATATCACGTGCAAGCTCAGCGCAATATCCGCTTGGCCTGCCACGGGGGGCGGGTGCCTCGGCTTTTGCTTCAGCTACCTTTCCCGGCCGCTTCGCCATCCGTCTTCTCTCGCTTGTATCTGCATTTCACGCATCACGAATGACACCACCTGATCGGCAACAACGAGCGCCACTTTTCCAACGCGCTCTTGCCGGTCCGCCATCCTGATCATCTCGGGTGCGCATCGCACGACGCACTCGCCTCGGATACCCAGACGAGAAGCCTGCGCCCAATGGAGCGGCATGTCCGAGCGGTGCCGGTTCTCAGGATCTGCAAGGATTATGCACCCGGCGGCGTCGTCGCCATTGGCGGCAACCACAATAAACCGGGCGTCATTCACACGCAGCACGTCGCCTCTATCCAATCGAACCGACTGAGGGAGCATGACGAACCGCGCAATTTTGGAATTCTAGCGAGAATTAGCACGCAGTTTGGTCAAGGTACAGCGTTAATTGCGCACCGCCTCTGTAAGCCGCTTCTGTTCCGCTACTGCGGTGCGATAGATGGACGGCAGCAGCTTGAGCAGCATGACGGCGCGTTGTCGGATCGCCTTGCCACCCGGCGTTCCCTTGATGTGGGGCACAAGGTCACGGGCCATCTCGCTGAACGAGTGTTCGGCAATGAGCAGGCGAACAAGGAAGTGGTGAGTGTCAGCCCCGAGACTGTCACGGATCAGCGCGATACGGTGTCCGCCATGCGCCCGGTTGAGCCCGAAAGTGATGGCATCGCCCTTCACGTAATCATCGGGCATCGGATCGCGCATGAAATCAGCGTATCCGAAATTTGCGTATTGGTAGTCGTCTATCCAGCGCTCTGCGACCGTTTCACTCTCGGAACTCAGTTCGCCGGATTCACGCAGAGACAGCAGGGCGCGCACTTTTTTGCGGCTGTCACGAGCGCCGAAATAGTCCGGCTTGGCCATGCGCTCGGGAGTGGGCCCGAGCGGCTTTGCGGATCGCACGGCAAAAGGCCGATCCTCCGCTTTGGGCTTGGACATTTCGGAGATCGTTGCTGCGATTTCTGGAGATATGGCCATACCCAAATCCTACCAGAAACAGCCCCCCGGTACAACGAAAACCCCGTCAGAACTCCGCCAAAACCGCCACTGCATCGCCGGGGGTACAGCCCCGCAACCAAAGCCAGACCCAGAACCCCGGATCGTCATCCGTCACGCGCTGGTCTGGGTCTCGGCTGGCGAGGGTGTCGGCGAGGTCGCACTAGGTGGGGAAGGGAAGGTGTCTCGCAAGACATTATGCCTTACGCGGAAAGGCAAAAAAAGTTCTTGACATCGATATATGATGACAAAAGAGGCAGGATAGTATATTAGCCCGCCGTATGAACGAGAGGACGAACATGATGCGCACGATAGTCAAGGCCAGCAGCCTAGCTCGTAGTCGTATGTCTTCACAGGCTGTCTCCCCGCGCGTGAAAAACCTCATAATAGGCATGTCGCGCGCTTACGACCCAATTCCTATTACAGGAAGAGCCAATTCGACCAAAATCCAAAATGGTGGATCACTCCAGGAAACTCTGGCTAGTGACCAAAGAAATCTATTAAAAGATCGTATTCAAGGCGAAAGAAAGATTTTCGGTGGCCAAATCTCCGTCCTTGCCTAAAGAAAAAAATCAACCAAAGACTGTCTCGATTCCTGCAGAAAACTTGGAAATTCTGCAGGAGGCGCTAGGAGTAAACATTGGAGGGGACAAAGAGATCCTCCTAGCCAGGGTCGTTGCCTCGTCCTCAAGATCGGTCAGCCCATATACCTCAGCGGAGATGCTGCGCTCTTATGTTGAGCAAGGCATGCCCGAAGTAAAAGACCGCGCGCTCGCGGCCATAGACGAAGAGCGGGCATGGCGTCGGGCACGCGATGAGCAAGAGCAGAATCATCAGCATGCGCTCGATCTGGACGAGCGTGCACAACAGCGTAGATCACAGCGCAACTCTTTTAATATTGCTGTTTTGGGAATGGGTGCAAGCCTCGTTGCCGGTTACTTCAATACGCCTCTAGGAATTTGCATAACTGTTGCCTGCGCTTCAATTGGCGGCCCGCCAGTCGCCACTATTCTTGCTAGACTTATGGCGACCAAAAATAACATTGAAAAATAACAATCACATGAACGGAGAAAGTCGGCCCTAGACTATGGCCAGGCCGAGTGTGCACCCCAAAGCCAAAGAAGCCAAGAATAGCTGACTGATTAACTCATGTGTCCATTTTCCGTCCCGTACAGCCCCCTCCAATTTCCGCCGGTGAGTTTGTCGTCTCGTCCTCTGCACCGCCCTCAGCAGCCCGCAAATTGGCTCTAGCGGCACGATATGGCACTGGCTTGGCGATCAGGTGCGTTGCGCCCACTCGTTCGGCCCATAGCGTGCCGAGGTCCATGAGGTCCGTGGGGATCGCCCGTTTCGTCGTTTCGCTCATGGCGCGCCCCTCGGTGTGAGGAGCACAAGGGCCGTTGTGATCCTTCTTCGCAACTCGTCCATCGCCGTGCCTGGACGGTCTCCACCCCACGCGCTGGGGTTGTCTCTGAGCCAATTCTCTCGTTCCGGCTGAGACGCAGCGCCCCATTCGACCGGGTTGAACGGGGATATTCCTGTCGTTTCGCTCATGCCCGATCCTACCACATCCCGAGCCCCGTTTGTACCGAAATCGCCCGGTTTTGCTGGGTTTTTCGTGGTTTTCTCCATCACCAGGCCGCGCTATTCTGGCGCTCGTCCGAACCTCGGAACCACGTCGAAGGCCCGTCGAACTGCATCCCGACAATCCCGGTCCTACCGCCTCGGTTCTTGAGCACGATCACCTCGGCCAAGCCTGTGACTTGGCGCAGTCGATCCAGCACTTCGCCTGATCGTTTCTGGTATGCGGCGTCGCTCTCGCCGTTGTTGCGGCTCACGTCGCCATCTTCGCCAATCCGCAGCCGCAGCGCCATTTCCTCGCGATAGAGCGCCATCACGCAGCGGGCGTCCTGCTCGATCGCGCCACTGTCGCGGATATCGGACAGGGAAGGGCGGCGGTCCTCGCGGTTCTCGGATTGCCGATTGAGCTGGGACAGGGCGATGACAGGGACATTCAGTTCGCGAGCCATGCGTGCCACGTCTCGGCTGATCTCGGTGACTTCCGCCGTCCGGTTACCCGATCGCTTCACGGCGGCGCTGGCCTCCATGAGTTGCAGGTAGTCGAGTGCGATAAACGCCAGGCCCTGCTTTTGCCTTTTCATGCGTCGGGCCCGTGTGAGGATCTGCTGAACGGTCGCGCCTTCCCGGTCATCGACCATGAGCGGGATATCTCTGGCAACCATACCGGCCGAGACGATCCGCTCCATGTCCTCGCGGGAGAGCGGCCGACGCTCACCGTCTGCGAATTTCCAGTGGCCCGTCATGACCGCATCGACCGGCATCCCGACCTTGCCAGCGATTGCCTTGCTCATCAGTTCCTCGGCCGACATTTCGCCGGACCAGATCAGACCCCGGCCGTTGCGTTGGGCGGCCCGCATCGCGATCCCCAGCATCAGGGACGACTTACCCACGCCCGGTCGTGCCGCGATGACGTACACGCCGCCCGGCTTCAGGCCGCTCAGGAGGCCGTTTAGACCCTCGTACCCGGTATCGATACCCGAAAGGGCGTTCCCTGCCTTCCACGCGGCTTCTGTGGCCTCCAGGAGCATGTCTATCGCGTTTGCCGAGGTCTTCATCGGGCGCTCGGTGTCGCCAGTCAGAGCGAGACGCTCGATCCGCTCTTGCAATTCCTCAACCAGAACCGCGCCGGTCTTTTCGCCGGAGTGCACCACGTCGAGGATCAGGCTTTCGCCTTCCTCCTTCAGCGAGCGCAGGAGCGCCGTGTCCGCAATGGCCTGGGCGTAACCGCGCATGACAGGCTTGCCGACGAACGCCGTAGCGAGCTTGGAGGCAGAGGCTTTCCAGAACTCAGCCGTTTTCGGGTTCGTCTCCGCTTCCCCACGGATCGTGATGAAGTCGCAGGCCTTGCCAGACTGAATGCGGTCACGGGCGATCCGGTAGATCTCGCCCAACGCCTCGGACGTGAAAGCTTCCGGCGTCAGGAGGTCATCGACCAGTTCCAGCGAGCCGCTGTTGAGCAGCACGCCGGCGACAAGCGAGCACTCGGCCTCGAACGTGTCGAGCGACCGCTTGGGCGGGAGGAAGATGGACTCACTCACGGTCATTCCTCCCGAACTGAAGCTCAGCGATCAGGCGGAGAGCCTTGGCCGTAGCCTCGATCTCGTCCTCGATCTCGTCGCGGCTCAGGCCGCCTTGCACGATCGCGTCGGCAAACGTGCTGTTCATGCGCTGCCGGTTCGTGAAGAACGGCTCGGCAATGTGCTGGATCATGTCCGTGCTCCTTCTGCGAAATCCTGGATCATGGGTGGCGGGCCCTGGCATCCTGTTCGCGCCCATTCGCGCTTTGCCGCCTTGTGAGCGGCTTCGACCTCAGGCGGATACTGCGAGGCGATCGGCTTGGCCGTTGCGTGGATTACGCTCTCGTCGTTCCACCGCTCCCCATTGAGCCAGGAGGCCGGGTGAGGGCGGAAGTCTTGGCCGCTTCGGACGTTCTCGCTAAAGGGCCACGCTGAGACGGCCCGCATGATCGCTTCGTGCCCGATCTTGCGCCGGGCCCTGTCGTAGGCTTTCCGAGCGGATGCCTTCCCATCCTTCCGAGGGTAGGCGCTCCAGAATGCTTCGAAGTCCCTGGCCGGGCCCTCTGTCTCGCTTCCTGAGTTGGTCTCTTCAGTTTCGAGTTCGAGGGTCGGTTCGTCCCCCGTGGGGACTATAGGGGTATTACTGTCCCTGTCCCTGTCACGCCGCGCGGCGCTTTGTACGGAGGCGTTTCTGATATGCGTTTGATATGCGCCTGAAACGCGTTTCACTTCCGTTTCACTGCCCTCAGTGTCATCCGCATGAGACACGTTTCGTTCCTGATTGCGGCGCATTTCACGCCAATGTTTCAGGCGCTCCTTGTCATCATTCCGGCGCTTGCTTTTGCGTAGCCTTTCCTCATAAGAATCAATAGCTTCGGCACAGATCATGGGGTGATAAAGGCGCCCGTCTGAGCACTCGATGAAGCCGTGTAAAGCCCGCTCTTTCACATCTTGCCAAGCCTCGATGTCGCGTCCGAAATCGGCCAATGTCGCAAGTGCGCGATCACTGTTCGGCAGGCTTCCGGCAGGCACCTGGTTCCATGCTGCCCACCAAAGACGCAGCCCGGCGCGAAATTCGTCCGCGCTTGCCTCGGTGTAAAACTCGCTTGCAAACAGCTTGTGACCGAACAGCGGCATGAATTCGTATCCGCGCAGGTCGCAATATTCGGGCGTCAGGGGTTCTGGTTTGCTCATGCCACCACCTCGCGAATGGTCACGACCGTGCGCTGTTCGGCGCGCTTGCACTTGACGCCGATCACCTCGATTTCGGCGTACTGCGGGGCGTCATCGATGATGAAGCCCAGGCCGCGCTTGTTCCTCACCACGCGCCGGGCATTCGGCTTTTTCTGGTCGAGTAGGCGCGGGGTCGTCAGACTATCGATCAGAAACTTCGCCCCGCCTTGCAGGCCGTCATTATCCGGCGTTCCCACAGAGTAACGCTCGATCAGTACATGCGCCCTGCTGAACGGCTCAGGAGGCCGCTGACCAGCCGACGCCATAGCGACAGACCGGGCCATCTTCCGGCGCATCCCAGTAAGCGCAAAGCGGCTCTGCCCGATACTGTGATTGAGCAGCGGGAAGGGCTTGGGCAGCGTGAAGGTTATTTCTCGCATGGCGCAAACCTCCCGGCCCGGTCCCGCTCCCGTTTCAGGGCGCGGTTCTCGGCTTTGAGGGTGGCAATTTCCTTGTCCTTGGCGGCCATCAGGGCCAGCGTGCGGGCAGGCTCTGTCTTGGCTTCCCAGAGCAGGAATTGCATTCGAGCGGCATCGGAAGAAAGACGCCGGTTCTCGGCCTCCAGGCGGCGGGCGTAGGGCGTGCGGAATAGGTTCAGCATGACACCGCCTCCGCCTTCTCTTGAAGCTCTCTAAGTTGCGCCAGCCGCCTTTCGAGGTACGCAATCCTGGAGGTGCGACGCCGCAGCGCCTCATTTCTCGCCTCCTCGGCTGTCTCGAAAAAATCCTCCTCGTAGTGCGCTCGGCCGCCAACTTCAGCCCATAGCTTGCCGGGTTCGTTGCGCACATGATCCCACTCGGTATGCCAGCGAATATCAACGGCATCATGCTCGGTGAACGATTTGATCGTGCCCATATTGGGAAGGTAGAGTTTCATGGCTCACATCCCCAGCGCGCGACGATATGTGTCGAGGATTGTTTCCGCTTCCTCCACCTTCGCCGGGTCTTGCTTGCGGATCTTGATGATCTGCTTGATCGTCGGCACGTCAAAACCCGCAGATTTGCTCTCCGAAAAAATATCCTTGATGTCGGACGACAGCGCGGCCCGTTCGGCCTCCAAACGTTCCACGCGCTCAATGACTGAGCGGAGACGATCGGCAGCAATCCCGCCCACGTTGTCGCTGTTGTGGCCTGTCATGTCGGTTGCGTTGGTCATGGGCGGGGATCCTCGATAAATTCGTAATGCACGGTCACGACGCGGCGCAGGCCAGCGGCCTTGAGAACCTTGTCTGACAGGGGCTTGTCGGCGTTGCGCTGCTGGTGGAGCGTCTGGCGCTTGATGCCAGCGGCTCGGGCTGCGGCGGCTTCGCTTGGAAAACTGTCAGTCCACAGCCTGACAATCCCGATCACGTCCGCTTCTTCCAGCCGGTTGCGCCTTACCTGGCGGCGTTCCGGTCGGCCCAGGCCATCATGCGAAGCGCAAGACTGTTGAGCCGGTCCGAGGCCCATTTCAGACAGAGCGCGGACTGTAGAAGGATGCAGGCAAGCCACTGGATTTCTGCGGCTTGCCGGTGGATGAACCAGCGCATTCATTGTCCCATCTTTCGGATAGATCGCGGTACAGAGCGGCCTGGTGTTCGGCCCGGCGTCTGGCGCGGTCGAGGTGGTGCCGATAGGCAGATTGGACGGCTAGGAAGACGTGGGCCGGGATTGCCGACCACTCGCCGTAAAACAGCCGTTTTGCTTGTCCTTCCGTCAGGCCGGTTGACCGGGCGAGACGGTGGAATTTCTCTTTCAGTGGAGCGGACGGTGTGTCCTGCTCGCTCATGGTGCGGATCATTGCCTTGCAATATCCCGTCACGGTTTCTGGCGTGGCGTGAGACGCATCGAATTCCGCCACGGCGGAAAAGTATTCTGAAACTACGGACATGAATTGCTCCAATCACTGGGGAGCAGACCCACAGTTCTTGAGGCTTTCATGGACGACACCACCACCACCACCCACGAGCACGACAAGCCACTGGTCGAGGCAGATGAGAGAAGGTTCACGCAGCGGTTGGATACGCCCGTGATCGCGCTCGACATCATGCGCGCCGCCCGGCTCTGGTCGGTGCTGCATCCGCACGCTACGGTCCAGACGCGGCAACGTCTGGTCGAGCAGTTCGCGGCTGCGGTGGGGGTCGTGGTCGTCATTTGATGGGGTCAGAACGGGATTTCGTCGTCCAGATCGCCGGATGGTGCGTCCCACCCGCCCGACTGGCGCGATTGCTGCCCATTCTGGCGCTGCGGGCCCGGGCGATTGCTCTGGCCCTCGTCGCCGTCCCGGTTGCTGTCGAGCAGCGTCAGTGAGAAAGCGCCACGCACGACGACCTCTGTCGTGTATCGGTCCTTGCCTTCCTGATCCTGCCATTTGGACGTTTCGTTACGTCCGACGACTTGGATTTTCGAGCCTTTGCGAACGAACCGCTCAACGACTGAAACGGTCGGTTCATGCCATATTTTTACCCTGTGCCACTCGCTGCGCTCCTTACGCTCGCCGGTCTGTGCGTCCTTCCAGGACTCAGACGTGGCAACGGAGATCGAGGCAACCTTTGCGCCACTTCGCAGCGTGCTGATCTCGGGGTCTTTGCCGACATTGCCGAGGATGATCGTCTGTGAAAAAGAACCGGCCATCTTATCGGCCTCCTTTCTTGCGGGCCTGCATGACGCGGCGCTTGCCTTCCGTGGCGTATCGGGTTTCCACATCGTCGCGCAGGATCGCGGCGTCAGGCGTGGCGAACGCGCCGGGGATCGGCGTGAGAGCGTTACTCTTCGGGAGCGTGACCGCTATAGCCGTCCAGTTTGCGGGGGCTTCCTTCATGTCAGATTGCTCCCATCTGGCGCGTGTCAGAAAGCGCGGCTTCCCATTTCATGTCGGGCATGATCGCGCCCCAGGTTGCAGGATCGCCGGGCGGCAATGGGTCAATGCGCGTGATCTTCGGTTTGTCCTCGACAACCGGAGGCGCAACACGTTCGGGCCGCTCAATGAAGCCGAAGGCCACAGCACGATTCATGATCGTCATGGCGCTGGATCGCCCGACCTGCTTCGTCGCCTTTTCGGCAGAAACGCCGGACTTTACCAAGTCTGCGAACTGCTTCGCCTCGTCCTCGGAGATAGGCGTATTGTGATATCGCTTCTTGGGAGCCTTGCTCTTCTCTTCCTTCAGCCGGTCGCGCTCGTCTTTCTTGCGGCATTTCTCGGTGCAAAAACGGCGACGGCTCCAGTTGTGGTCGGACACGTCCATTTCGCGGGCGATAAGGCGCGAGCAGCACTCGCAGTTCTTCGTATCGCTCATTTCTTGCCTCCCTTGCGTTCGAGGCGACCGGCGATGCTCTGCAAATCGAGCGCGGAGACCGTGCCGGTCAGGGAGAACGGCGGCTTCGGGGCTGGGGCGCTCATGGGCGTTCCCCTTTCTCTTCGGAGGGGAACACGGTCACGCTTGCCGCGTGCTTCAGCGGGAGTGCATCATCAGTGCGCGAGGGAGTCGGAAGCTCCCCCGCGCTTTCACCATCTGCACAACCAGAGGATGAACCCGATGACTGAATTGAAGATTGAAAAGCTGACGATTGGGATGCTGAACAATTGGAAGTTTCAGATTGATATTTGTTACACGATCCCTTGCCCTCGAATTCCTGGCGAGCACGGCATTTCTCGTCCGTCAGACCCAGACTGGCAGTATGATGCATCATCGACGCTTCAAATCCAGCTTGGAACCCTACCAGCCACGACGATGGGTCAGTGGACCGAATGGCTCCGCTCGTGGCTTCTAGAGCAAGCTCAATCATTCCAAGCATTGCCCGAAGCTGAACAGAACTAACGGCATAATAGGGCTCGCCGCCGCCGGGGAGAGGGTCTTGGTACTGAGGAATTCCCTCTCCGGCGATCCACTGAAAGCCGAGGAAACTTTTAAGATCGCTCATGACTGCACCTCAAAGCGGCGCGAGATATGGGCATCGAACACGGACACGGTTGCAGCGTGGTTCAACGGAAGCGCATCATCAGTGCACGGGGGAGTCGGAAGCTCCCCCGCGCTTTCACCATCTGCACAACCAGAGGATGAATCCTTATGAGCCAAACCCTTACGCGAGAGCACTGGACTAAGGTTCTCACGATCCTCGAGCCGCACGGCCTCAACTATGTGAGCGCCAAAGACATCTTTGCCGACTTGCCAGATCCGATATTGTTTGAAGCGATCGCATACCTTGCCGATCATGGCTTTGTGTCGAGCTACAACCGGAAATCCATGGACCAGATATGGAACTGGGGCGGCGTAACTCTGACCGCTAAAGGTCTGGATTACCTGACGGAGGATGGTGGTCTTACAGCTCACTCGAGCACGATCACAGTCCGATTTGAAACCGAAACCCTCAAAGCGCTTCTGTGCAATAAGGTCGATACGTCCGATGCTACCGAAGAAGAGAAAAGCAAAATCAAACATGCTCTGCGCTCCCTGGGAGATCAGGGCCTGAAAGAACTAACTTCGGAACTGGTAAAGATTGGTATCCAGTCGGCACCGAGGTTAGTTTCGTGGCTCGGAAGTGCATTGACGTGAAAGGCGACCCTTTCTTTATGCAGCCTCCGGCAAATTCGAAATGGGCGACGTATGTCTGATCGCCAAAGAGTAGTTCGCCATAAAAGCCCCTGGATGAAACGAACGGCGAGCAGGTCTCAATCATCAGGCAGGAGGCTTGTGTGATGGGAGCCAACCACACGCGATCGCAAATCACCAGAAGGCGTTTTTCCTGCGCGGTGTCCCGGCTTTCCTTCAGGATGCCGCGATCGTTCTCATCTACGAGATACGCCTCGAACTTACGGGCGCATTCCAGCGCCGTAGCTGGGTGGGTCGTATCCAGCCGCATCGCGAATTCGAGGGCAATTCGTCGGGTCTCGTTCATTGGGTGGCGTCCTTCTGTGGGAGTGGCCCGAACACATCCGGGCGCAATCTGTGGCGAGGGACACCAAAAGCCGCCTCAAGACGCGGGCAGTGCTGCAAAGGGATTTGCTTCCACCGGATGACCGATGAATGAGACTTCAGGCCAAGGGCTTGCGAAATCTTCAGCGCCCCCCCGGCTACGATGCGTAGCTGCTTTGGTGTCATGCATGATATGTGCTCTCACATCACAAAGAAGGTCAAGCGGAAAGTGCTGACAGATCACACATTCTTTGTTGGCCTCTGGCACCGTCCCGGAATGATGGAAGATATGGGAACAAGATTGCGTCGGCTAAGAGACGCCTCAGGGCTGGGGCAGGCCGAAGTGTCTGCGGCAACCGGCATTGAGCGTTCTTACCTTTCGAAGATGGAGAGCAAGAGCATCCCCTCAACGTGGGATAAGATGTGCGCCCTTGCTGATCTGTATGACGTGACCCTGGACTTTCTCCGCACGGGTAAGAGCGTTCCTGTGCTCAAGCCGGGAAGCCGTATCATTGAAGACCCTACAGAGATCGCCCTCGTCCGCGCATGGCGCGCTATGTCTGCGGACGAACGGAAAGCACTGGGCTTTCTTGTGTCCAAATTCGGGACGGAGATAGACGGCAGAGATAGCGGCGCTGCTTAGCTTCATCGTGTTCCGGCTGGCTTAATCGTTCGTTCACCATTGCGGAACGAAACCAGAACATCAAGTTTTCATTCCTGACCTTTTTTTAAGCACTCGCCGGAAACGACGATATACGCGTTGAGAAAAGTGATCTTGGAGCACATTTAATGATTGACGCAATGTGATGTGATAGCACATAGTCTCCCCACAGACACCGATGGGGAGCCAGATGGCAAACGATCCGACAATCACAGACGCCTTTTCCGCACTGACCATGTCGAGCCGCGAGATTGCGGAGTTGACGGGGAAGCGGCATGACCATGTTATCCGCGATATCAAGACGATGCTTGTGGGCGTCTATGGAGCCGAAGAGGTCGAGCGCCGCATTCCAGACCACAAGCGCAATCGGCACTCTGAATTTATCCGCGAAAATGCCGACTCAATTCTGAGCGCTATTCAGGAGGGTTTCGGGGGTTCCCCCAATTGGGGGGCTGACCAAGAGCATCCCTTCAAATGGGAACGCAACACTCGCGGGATGATTTCGATCATCCATCTTGATCGTTCACTGACTTACACCCTTGTAACAGGCTACGATGTAGAGAAGCGGAAGAAGATCATCGATCGCTGGCTTCAGCTTGAAGCTGCGGCGTCCGCTCCAATCGCCTCCCATGACTTCTATGTTCCCCAGACCAAGGCCGAGGCGCTGCGCCTTGCTGCCGATCTGACCGAACAGGTCGAGGAACAGCGTCAGCGTCTTGAAGTGACGGAACCCAAGGCCGAGGCGCTGGACCAGATGAGCGCCATGAATGCCGAGCCTATGGGCGTTCGCGATGTAGGCCGCCATTTGGAGATCGGTCAGACCAAGGTCGCAGATCTGGTTGTTCAGTGGGGCTGGGCTTGCCGTGAGAGCAACAAGCTCAAGCCGACGCATTATGGCCGCGAGCAGGGCTACACGGTCCTTACGTCGCGCATCTTCACGAACAAAATCACGCACGAAGAACATGTCGTTCTTGATTTCAAGATGACGCGCAAGGGCATCAACCGCATGGCCGTTCGGCTGGCACAGGAAGCCCGCAGAAAGCCGCGCCTGATCGCCGAAGCGCAGGGGGCGAAGTGATGAGCGACGATAGGAAAGACTACGAATTCGACCATGCTTTCTTTGTGTCATCGCGAAACACTTGGCGCGATGTGGGTATCGATAGGGCGAGACAGACCCACGAATACCTGACCGATCTCGTAGAATCTTCGGACGCAATCGGACAATTCACCGTCTCGGAAATCATCGAATACTTGGACCGCTATCTCTGACCCCGCTTGACGCGACCCCGGTACGCCGGGGCCGAACAAGCCGGGTTTCCGGCCAGTGTTTCCAGTGATGGAGAGAGAAGATGGCATATCCAGACGGAATGCAGTTCCAGAGCAGTGATACCCGCAGCCCGTATTATCGCGCCAGTGCGATGAGCAACTATCAGGCGGCAGTAAGCCAGGACGCGGAAATTGCCGAGGAAATCCGCGAACTGATTACGCGCACAGAGCAGCAGGTGAACGCCAAGCTCTCCCGCGTGAATGACCGGGGTGCGTTCGATACGGACGAGCTTGATTGCCTGTTCTGCCGCCTTGGTGAGGCGCTGCCGAACCGTGCTGTGCTTGAGCAGAGGGCAGGGTGATGAAGCACGAACGCATCACCGTCTGGCAGGACGATATCGTTCTGCCGCTCGACCTGCTCAAAGGCGCTCGCGACGTTCTGGCGCGCGCTGCCGATCGTCTCGAAGCCCTCGCAAAGGACGATCAGGACTGGGAGGTTCTGCGCGAACTGGACGAGCAGCAGTTCATGCTTGGCAAGCGCTGCGACGAACGGGAGGCCGCACAATGACGCCTGCACAGCACGACCTCGCCAAGGCGAACGCAATCCTCAAGCACCTACGCAACGAAGCCTGGGGGCTCGATGCGACGCCGCTCCGCAAGAGCCTGATCCAGCAGTGGGAAGCTCAGCGGGTTGCGGCAGATCGACGGATGATTTCCGAATTATGGGGGGAACGCTCATGAGCGGGAAGTGGACGCCGGGGCCGTGGAGGCAGACATCAACGGGCGGCCTGTTTATTGGGTCTGAAGGCTCCATAGCTGCACATGCAATGGCAATGAAATTCACATTGCTCGACGATGAGCAGTCTCAAGCAAACGCCCGCCTGATCGCTACATCGCCGGAACTGGCAGAGGCTTTGAAGGAATTATACGCCGACGCAAGGGAACTGCTCGTTTCAGCGACCTCGTGCGCCGACCGCGAAGCTCTGAACGCCGATGACCTGGAAGAGCGAGGGTTTGCGCCTGACTCGTTCGCCAAAGCCCGCGCCGCGCTCGCCAAGGCGAAGGGAGAGGGGGCGTGAAAATCTATCGCGACCTTGAGCAAGGCTCGGACGAGTGGTTGCAGGCCCGCTGTGGCATCATCACGGCCAGCATCATCGGCAAGATACTGACAAGCACAGGCAAGGCGGCAAAGAACGATCATTCGCGCCGCGTTGTCTCTGACCTTCTGGCCCAGCGCATAACCGGCCTGGCTGATCCTTCCATGTCGAGCCGAACGCTTGAACGCGGCCATGAGGACGAGATGGAAGCCAAGCTGAAATACTCGCAGGAGATCGCGCCGGTCGAGGAAGTCGGTTTCATCACCGAGGATTTCGGCGGTGTGATCATCGGATACTCACCGGACGGCCTCGTAGGCGATGACGGGCTGATCGAGTGCAAGTCGCGCCTGTCCGGCCTGCAACTCAGGACGATCATCAGCCTAGAAGTGCCGAGCGAATACATGGCCCAGATCCAGACCGGTCTCATGGTCACGGGGCGCAAGTGGCTCGATTTTATCAGCTACCCGGCCATGGGCGGGGGCAAGATGATGGTCATGCGCGTCTATCCGGATCCGGAATTTCAGGCGGTCTTACTCGACGCAGCGCGCGAGGCAGAGACGGAGATCCGTCGCCAGCACGCCGAATACGAGAACGCCATCAAATCAAACAAGGCGCGGTTCTTCGACACCGAGCGCCGCGAAGAATTGGAGATCATTCTGTAATGGTCGATCTATCGAAAACCATCATCGCCAAGTCAGATCAGTTGAATGCTGACGATCTGCTTGGGGGACCGATTACTGTCACGATTCAGGCTGTCAAAGAGGGCAACACAGATCAGCCGATTGCCATCTTCTACAAGGATTGCAACGGCAAGCCGTTTTATCCATGCAAGTCCATGAGGCGCGTGCTGGTGAATGTCTGGGGCAAAGACGGTGCCGATTATGTCGGAAAGTCGATGACGCTCTTTCGCGATGCTGCCGTGAAGTTTGGCGGGATCATGGTTGGCGGCATCCGCATCAGCCACATGAGCGGGCTCGAAAAAGACATGCCTATGGCCCTGCAGGTCACGAAGGGGAGCAAGAAGCTCTACACGGTCAAGCCACTAAAGGTTGAGGCGGCAGAGCCAAAGGCTGAACAGGCTGCGCCGCGCCGTATGACGCCAGCCCAATTCGTTGATCAGCGGATCCAGAGGATCAATGCCTGCGAGACGATCGAGGCGCTGGAAGCTGAGACCGGCTCCGATAGTTACAAGGCGACATTGGCCAGACTTGAGAATGCCTCGCCTGATGATCGGATACGCCTCGTACAGGCTGCCGCTCAGCGGGCGGAAGCATTGAGCTTTGTGCGGGAGGAAATGGCGTGAGCATCCTCTTCTTCGACACTGAAACCACCGGCCTGCCGAATTATGGCCTCCCCACCAACCACGAGGACCAGCCGCATGTCGTTCAGCTAGCGGCCATCCTGACGGACGATCGAGGCGAAGAGCAGGCGCAGTTGAGCGTCATCATCAAGCCTGACGGATGGGTAATCCCCGAGGGTGCCGCCCGGGTGCATGGCATCACGACAGAGAAGGCGAGCCGATACGGTATCCGCGAAGTGGTGGCCGCCGGGGCGATGTATGATCTGTGCTGCGCTGCCGATACGATCGTAGCGCACAACATCAAGTTTGACCGGCAGATTGTCGGCACGATGTTCGCGCGCGCTGGGCGAGGCTGGAAGCTGCCCGAGCGGCAGGCCTGCACGATGATGAACGCCTCACCGATCGTGAACCTGCCCCCGACCGAGCGGATGATTGCTGCAGGGTATGGTGACAAGCCCAAGGCGCCAAGCCTAGCCGAGTGTATCCGCCATTTCTACGGCGAAGAATTGGACGGCGCTCATGACGCGCTGGTCGATGTTCGGGCCTGCAAGCGGATCTATTTTGAGATGCTCGAACAGGTGTGCGCATGACTGACCCCGGCGACGAGGAAATAGCGGACCGCCTGACGAGAGAGCAGGCGGCACAGGATGCAATTCGCGACCGGATAGCGGCGCAGGAACAAGCGCAGGAGGCCGTGAAGGGCCGGAGCGCAGGGGAGAGACGGGGATGACCCACGAACAGAAGCCGGAGAGCGCGGAGTTTCGGACGCGGGAGGCGCAGGTGGCCCGCATGTGCCAGCTTTTCCATTTCCCCGATGCAGACGCACTGAACGTTACATCGGCAAGCATCATCACTCGGAACATACTAGAAGCCGAGGCCCGAGGCGCGGCAGAGCAGCGCCGGAAGGATGAGCCAGAATTTGAGAAAATAATAGCTGAGCGCGATGAGGCAGAAGATTTCATTCGGAAAATGGCTGAAACTGTTCTCGGGGAAGAAGTTGAGTGGTCAAATGTGTATGGCTTCCAGAACGCATTGAATGACGTATCTGAGCGCATTTTCTTTCTTGAGAAGGACACCGCCAACGTCACCGCGCTTGAGGCTCGGGTGAAGGAGCTGGAGGGGGAGAATAAGGCGTGGAGTGATGCCGCAGCTAACGCGCTGACGTGGCTTGAAAACGGGCGTCAAGCGAATGCGCGGGATGAACTGAAGGCGGCCCAGCGGCGCGCCGCAGCCCTCAGCGAGGGAGATCAGCTATGATCATCGAACCAACGGCCTATCACCATAAGCTGCTGAATGATGAAACGGCCCTGATCGTGTCAGAGCGCCTGACACTGTCGCCGAGGTTCCCGGTTCATATTGGGGACTCTGATAACCGTGAAGGCTTGAGCCGCGAGACTGAACCGTTGGTGCCGCTCGCCAAGGCTTTGGACTATGCCGCCGCACTCGTAGCTGCGGAGCGCATTAAGACTGCAAACGCTTTCGAGGAATTTGTGAAGCACCTTGCCCGTGACTGGGGACGGTTCCTCTCAGGGGATGGGCCTGTCATCATGGAGTCGATAGCTACTCGCGTCGAGCGTGAGGCCGCAGCCATCCGCGAGGGAGGCGAGCATGGGTGAGACCACGCCAACCGTCCTTGATCCTTGCTGCGGCAGTCGGATGTTCTGGTTTGACAGGGCAGACTCCCGAGCGGTGTTCGGAGACATACGCTCGGAGGCTCATGAGCTTCGCGACAAATCGAGCGTAGGCGGGGCAAGGAAGCTAGTCATTGCGCCAGATGCAGAGATGGATTTTCGCGATCTGCCCTTCGCTGACGGTTCGTTCAATCTGGTTGTATTCGACCCTCCGCATCTCGTGAGGAACGGCAAGACCGGATGGCTTGCGAAGAAATATGGGAAGCTCGGGCAGACTTGGCAGAACGACTTGAGTGCCGGGTTTCGAGAGTGTTTCCGAGTGCTGAAGTCGGGAGGTACGATGATTTTCAAGTGGAATGAGCATGAGATTGCTGTCGGACGTATCCTCGATCTCACGCCAGAGCGGCCCTTATTCGGCAATCGATGCGGCAAGACAGCCAAATCACATTGGCTCGTCTTCATGAAAGGGGCACCCCATGACTGACCCCACCCCCTTCAACCGCCTCCTGGGCGAGCGGGTGCGGCGGATGATCGTCGCGCAAGGCCGGTCGCAAGAGAGCGTGGCCGTGGAAGCAGGGATTTCCACGAGCACGCTGGGCTTTCTGATCAAGGGCCAGAACAGCACCATCAACACGGTCCTGAGCGTCTTTGCCGCGCTCAAGGCCCCGCCTGAGGTCATGGCCGGGATCTATGCCGACTTTGTGGAGCATTGGAAGGAGAGGGCGGATGGGTGAGGGAATGCCACGGCTGCTTACCGTGAACGCAGCCGCCTCAATCGTGGGGTATCACCCCGAGACACTGCGCAAGGCGATCAGGGAAGGTCGTCTCGAAGCCTATAGACGGCCACGCGGGACACGCATCGAACCCGACGCCCTCAAAGCCTATATGGACCTGTATCTATGCCCCGCGAGCGACCAGACCGACCATTTCTCGAGCTATACCGGGGCGCGTACTGCGTTGTCTGGTGGGAAGGCGGCAAGAGACGGCGCACCTCGACGGGCTATGCGGATGAACGCCGCGCTCGACAGGCACTAGCTGACTTCGAGGAGGCGCTACACAAGCGCCCCTCGCGCCAATCATTTGCCGAGGCACTGGACGCCTATGCCAAGTCGCGCATGGGCAAGGTTGAGGCGATGAAGCGCCTGATCGAATGCACCGTGCCGCTGAAGGAGAAGATGGGCCACCTGCGCGTTGATCAGGTGGGCCAGAGGCAATGGAACGAATACGCATCGACCAGGGTCCGCAAGCCCAATCCGCGCCGCAAGAGTTTGGATGGATACGAGCCCCAGCCGGTTTCTCCCGGCACGCTACGGCGGGAATTCAACGTCATGCGCGCCGCGCTGCGCCAATCATGGAAGGACGGAAATCTAACAAAGCCGCCTGTTCTTGAAGTGCCACGAGACAGCGCGCCTCGAGATCGCTTCCTCACCAAGCAAGAGGCCCGCCGCTTGCTCGATGCGTGCGAGACGCCTCATGTTCGGATCTTCCTCGCGCTCGCCATGTTCACGGGGGCTCGCAAAGGCTCAATCCTCGCACTGACATGGGATCGGGTGCATTTCGATTCTGGTCGTGTGGATTTTCAAGAGCCTGGGCGCAGTCTCACGGTAAAGCGTCGCGCAGTCGTGCCAATGGCCCCGGCCCTGAGGAAGGAACTCGAAGAGGCTTCGCGTCTGCGAACCTGCGATTTTGTAGTGGAGTGGAACAGCAAGCGCGTCACGTACGGGCTGCGCTGGTCGTTCAAGCGCCTCTGCGAGCGAGCAGGGCTGACGTGGATGCCAACGCCTCATCACTTTAAACACAGCGTGGCTTCCTGGATGGCCATGAACAAGGTGCCGATCGATCAGGCAGCGGATTGGCTGGCGACAGATCCTAAGACACTGTGGAACGTCTATCGAAAATTCGACCCGAGCTATTTGGAGGAGGTCACATCGACCTTTGATCTGTAGGTGTTCGCTTGAACACTTACGGTACCTGTGGATAACAGAGAAACCTCAATGTTATCAATGGCGTCCCATAGGGGATTCGAACCCCTGTTGCCGCCGTGAGAGGGCGGTGTCCTAGGCCTCTAGACGAATGGGACGAGGCGAGGTGCGTTCTATGATACCGAACGGAACCCCGCAAGAGGGAAAATGCGGATCTAGCGAACTAATTTCGCGCTGAGCTTTTCGCCGGCCAAAAGATGCACGTGATAATGCGGTACTTCCTGCCCCGCATCGCCGCCAGCATTACTGATCAATCGATACCCCGTCTCGGTGACATCAAGGGCTTCAGCGACTTTCGAGATCGCTCGCGCAAACCCGGCAATTTCCGCGGCTGAGGCATGCAAGCCGAAATCCTGCGCACTGACATATTGTCCCTTGGGAATAATCAGCACATGCACGGGGGCTTGTGGCGCGATGTCCGGAAAGGCGAGGGCAAAGTCATCTTCGTAGATGGGCTTGACCGGAATCTCCCCGCGCAAAATCTTCGCGAAGATGTTTTGCGGGTCGTATGGAAGGCGCAAGTCAACAGCCATCGGTCAGACTCCCGGCTCGACAAGGCGTGAGGCCTTTTCCTCAACACCGCTCATAGCCTGCCGGCGGCGTAACTCTTGCCATACATCATGCGGCGTCACGCCAGCGTCCACCCACATCACAATGAGATGGTAGAGCACATCCGCACTTTCACTGACGAGCTCTGATGGTTTGCCAGCAACCGCCTCGATAAGACACTCGACAGCTTCTTCACCAAACTTCTGGGCAATCTTCTTGCGCCCACGGGAGAGAAGTCGCGCCGAATGGCTCAATGATGGATCGGTACCTCGACGGGATTCAACAGTTGCGAACAGACGATCGAGAACCTGCGCATCAATCGGGCTCAGATCAGCTACGGGCTTTTTGACGGCGTTTTTCTTGCCCTGCGCTTTCTTCGTGCTCTCACTCTTGGGCGCAGCGTTCTTGACGCCCTTCTTTCCGGCGCCTCCTCCGGTCTTGCGGGTCGTCCGTTTTGTGGCAAGCGCCATGATCGTCATCCGTCTGAAATCAAGGTGAAAAGAATGCGTTAGTTGGCTGGCCTCACAGGCAGTCCCGCAGCTTCAAGCGCTGCCTTGACCCCCGCAATACCGAATGTGCCAAAATGGAAAACGCTGGCCGCCAGAAGGCCACTCGCCCCGGCCCTGGCGCCTTCCACAAAGTGCTCAAGCTCTCCCACGCCGCCAGATGCGACGACCGGAATGGTAATCTTGCCGCAAACCTCACGCAGAAGGTCAAGGTCGAAACCCTTGCCTGTTCCATCGCGGTCCATGCTTGTCAGCAGAATCTCGCCCGCACCCCGCGCCTGCGCCTCCTGCGCCCAGGCGACCGCATCTATACCAGTCGGCTCTCTGCCGCCCTTGGTATAAACTTCCCAACCACCCTTGCCATTGGAACGCGCATCAATCGCGACCACAACACATTGGCTACCGAACCGATTGGCTGACTCATTAATCAGGTCCGGGTTCACGACTGCGGCCGAATTCACGGCACATTTGTCAGCGCCCGCAAGGAGCAGTTTACGCATATCCTCGGGGGCACGCACACCGCCGCCAACGGTCAGGGGCAAGAAGACACGCTCTGCGGTGCGACGGACCACATCGTAAATCGTGTCACGGTTCTCGACGCTTGCCGTGATGTCCAGAAACGTCAGTTCATCGGCCCCTGCCGCGTCATAGACGACGGCCTGCTCCACCGGATCTCCTGCATCCCGCAGCGATACGAAATTGACGCCCTTGACCACGCGGCCATCCTTGACGTCGAGGCAAGGGATAACCCTCAGCTTCAGCATGTGGCCCCCTCGACAATGCTGAGCGCTTCCTCAAGCGATATACGCCCGTCATAAAGCGCGCGCCCTACGATCACGCCCTCGAGTCCAGAAACCTCCTGGGCAATCGCACGGAAATCACGCAGATGCTGCGCCGAACCAACGCCCCCGCTGGCAATGACAGGAATGGACAATACACGTGCCAGATCAGCCGTCTGTTCCAGATCCAGCCCTTCGAGCATGCCGTCGCGTGTGATCTCGGTGAAGATCACGGCAGCCACGCCGGCATCCTGCATCCGCAGGGCAAGGTCACGCGCATTGAGCTCGGAAACTTCGGCCCAACCTTCAGTCGCGACACGTCCCTGACGCGCATCGATGCCCGCGACAATCCGCCCAGGAAAAGCCTTGCAGGCCTCACGCACAAGCCCGGGGTTTTTCACTGCAACCGAACCAAGAATGACCCGGTCCAGGCCGGCTTCCAGCCAGCGCGCGATGCCTGCCATATCGCGAATGCCACCACCAAGCTGCACCGGCAGATCGGTCGCAGCGATAATCGCCTCTACCGCGGCACCGTTTGCCGATTTCCCGGCAAAGGCCCCATTGAGATCGACCACATGCAGGCGTGAACATCCGGCTTCAGCGAAAGAACGCGCCTGTGCGGCAGGGTTATCGGAATAGACGGTGGCGTCGTCCATCTCGCCGCGTCGGAGACGTACGCAGGCGCCGTCCTTCAGATCAATGGCCGGATAGAGGGTGAGGGCGCGATGGGGGGTGCTGTCCGTACTGGCCACGATATGATCCTTCCCGGAATGTTTCTTTTGTCTCGCGCCACCACTTTCGGGAGAGAGGGGCAGGGTCATGAAGACGCCCCGTACCACCCCGTCGTGATTGCGGGCATAAAGGGGGTGCGTACCCCAGGGCTCGAAACCGAGCGAGCGGAACATGGACAACGCGGAGGCCTGTGTCTCGGGAACCTCACAGTTCAGCACGCGGCAGCCCAGTGCTCTGGCAGCCGCAATCACGGCATCGGCCAGAACATAACCCAGCCCACGACCGCGCATATAGGGTGCTACGAAATAACCCCTGATCTGCGCCGTCTGGGCTTGTGCCTCGTTATTGCGTGAAGGCCGCACAAGCTGGGCGCAGCCCTGTATCTGCCCCGTTTCATCGCGCACGACGAAAAACCGGGTTTCCGGCACGAGTAGCAGCCCGCTGAAATAGCGCTCGAGCACGGCCCGCCCGGGCGGCGTAAGCCAACCAAGGCCGCCCCCGTCAATGATCGCCGCCGTGGTGATCTCGCACAGGGCGGCCATGTCACTGTCATCGATGCGCGACAGGCGCTCGGCAATGCGGGTCACGGCATCCAGCTCAGAAAGTTCGCCATGATTGTCAGGCCGGTCTTCTGACTCTTCTCGACATGGAATTGGGTGCCACACCGGTTGTCCCGCGCGACGATTGCCGGCAC
>NZ_AYXS01000001.1:88284-164141 GCF_000505765.1 Asaia sp. SF2.1
GCCCCGCCGTAGCTTGCAGTGGCGACGATGTCAGTGGGGTTCCACCCTGTCAGGGCGTAGGAGTGCACGAAATAACCGTGATCGCCCTGTTCCAGCCCTGCAGTCAGCCTGTGTGCGCCGGGTTCGAACTCCAGAACGTTCCAGCCCATGTGAGGCAGGCAAAGCCCCGCCTCAAGCGCGAACTCCATCTTGGCGATACTGCCCTCTATCCAGCCGAGCCCCGGCGTGCGTCCGTGCTCGAGGCCCCATTCTGCCATAAGCTGCATGCCCACACAGATGCCCAGGAATGGTGTGCCACGATCCGTCGCCTCAACCAGTGCTTCGCGAAGACCACCCCGCAGCCCGGAGGCGCAATGGGCAAACGCACCCTGTCCGGGAAGGATGATATGGTCAGCCTTCAGAACAGTTTCAGGGTCGGCTGATATCAGCACCTCAGCGTCGAGCCCGCGTTCTGCAACGACGTGGCGCGCCGTTTGTGCCGCTGAGGCCAGATTTCCACCATCATAATCGATGACTACAACGCGTCTCATGAGGCAGCGCGATCCTTGTCCATCAGCCTGAGGCGAGCCTCATCAGCCGAGCGCCCCATCCAGAGCCCGTTGCTGGCATAGCCCTCGAGCCGGGCATCCCAACCAATCACTTCGGCCCCGAATACGGCCAACACGACGTTGAAGGTCCACGAAAGCACCAGCCCGGCGCCCCCGCCACAACGCAGGAGGAGTACGCTAACCAACGCTGTCAGAGCGAACGCAATCCAGCGCCCACTGGCCAGCAATGCGAGCGGACCGAAAACGAGCAGGGACCAGTAAAAACCCAGCTTGACCATAATCGGCTCAACATTGCCGTCGGCGCGATAGGCAAGATAGTCGTTCACAAGACCCCCTTCGTCGATGGAATCATGCCAAGCGCTCGCGGATCATGCGCGACCGCCATTCGCAGGGCGCGGGCAAATGCCTTGAAGCCGCTCTCTGCAATATGATGCGCGTTGCGCCCGGCCTTGCAGGTCACATGAAGCGCAATCGACGATGCCATGGCAAAGGCGCGATAGAATTCCTCGATCAGATCCGTATCCATCTCGCCGATACGCTCGCGCTCGAACGTCACGTTCCAGGCGAGGTAGGGCCGGCCCGAGATATCCACGACCACCTCACACAGCGCCTCATCCAGCGGCACCAGCGCATGCCCGAAGCGGGTGATGCCCTTCTTGTCACCCAGCGCCTGGGCAAAAGCCTTGCCGAGAGCGATACCGATATCCTCGACTGTGTGATGGCCATCCACATGAAGGTCACCGTGACAGCGCACATCGAGATCGAATCCGCCATGCTTGGCAAGCGCGGTCAACATATGGTCGAAAAACCCTATGCCGCTATCGAGTTCGGCCTGCCCGCTGCCATCAAGATTGATCGCAACGGAGATATCGGTCTCACCGGTCTTGCGGTGGATGCGGGACTGTCGGGCGTCTGTCATGTTTCCTTCCATAAACTATTCGTCGCGAATACGCGATGGCCTCTTGGCGAGCACGCGGGAACTTGCCATCTATCCGGCATGAGCAGCTCTCCCGCATCATCCCCCGCCCTCGATGTCCTGCTAACCAGGGCCTCGACCGATCATCTGAGCGCGCCCGCTCCTGACAAGGAGCAGATCGCCCGCATACTCTCTGCCGGGCTGCGAGCGCCGGATCACGGGAAGATGCGGCCCTGGCGATACATCGTGATCAAGGGCAAGCATCGCGCAGAATTTGCCGAGCAGGTCGTCAAGGCCATGAGCGCGGCCGACCCTGAGGTGCCGCAAAAGAAGATCGACAAGCGCCGCCAGCGTTTTGGTGAGATGCCCATGACCATAGCCCTCGTCATGGACATCGACTCCCGAGGCAAGATTCCCGTCTCGGAGCAGGAACTGTCGATCGGTGCGGGGGCCATGAACGTCCTGAATGCGCTTCATGCCGAGGGTTTTGGCGGCTTCTGGGTATCGAGCGACTTCGCGGAGCAGCCTTGTTTCCGTGAGGCTTTGGGGCTTCGGGATTCCCAGCGCCTCGCAGGGTTCCTTTTTGTGGGCACGCCGGACAAACCCGTCCATGGCAGCAAACGCCCCGACATTGCCGAGTATATGGCATTCTGGAAGGGCGAACCTGTCAGCTTCGAGGCCGACAAGTGACGCGCACAGGCTCAACGCTCAGTTTCGATATCACGATTGCCGGGGCAGGGCCGGCAGGGCTGGCCTGCGCGCTTTCTCTTGCCGAGAGTGGATGGCGCGTCGGCGTCATCGATCCGGCACCCGATGCGGCCCTCAGCGCACCTTCGTTCGATGGTCGTGAGATCGCCCTGACCCATCACTCGCGCAGCTGGCTGCAGACGCATGATGTCTGGCGTCACATCCCGTCCGAGTGTGTTTCGCCCCTGAAAACTGCCCGCATTGAAACCGGCCAGGAAGCGCCGGATCATCCCTCGGGGGCTTTGCTGTTTCGGGCACCGGCGGGGCATGAATACGGCGACGCGACTGAGGCGCTGGGTTATCTCGTTCCCAATCACCTGATCCGCACCGCGCTGCATCGCGCGGTTCAGGAGCAGGGCAAGGTATCGATCCTGTCGGGCCGCTCTGTGGCCAGAAGCTCCGGCACCAGCAATGTCGCGACCGTCTTGCTCGATGATGGCAGGCTCGTCGAGAGTGCTCTTCTGGTCGCAGCGGATGGACGGTTCTCACGTATCAGACAGTCTCGCGGAATTGGCGCAATCGTGCATGATTTCGGCAAGGTCATCATGGTCTGCCGCATGCGCCACCCCGAGCCGCATGACGGCGTGGCGCTGCAGTGGTTCGATGAAGGGCAGACAATTGCCCTCCTTCCGGTAGCAGATGACGATCAGCCCGGTCATTTGTCATCACTCGTGCTGACCCTCGACCCTGCCGAGATCGCAGCACTCAAGCAGCTCGATAAAGCTGCCTTCGATGAGGACATCACGCGCAGGACACAGGGGCGACTGGGCCCGATGAGCCTGGAAAGCGCGCGCTGTACCTACCCCCTCAAGACCGTCTTCGCCCATCGCTTTCAGGCCCCGCGCCTTGCCTTGATCGGCGATGCCGCCGTGGGCATGCATCCGATTACAGCTCATGGCTTCAATCTCGGGCTTAAAGGCCAGATTATCCTGAGTGAGGAAATCGCCTTGGGTGATGCCGATCCGGGTGGTGCTGATGTGCTGCGACGCTTTGAGCGCCGTCATCGCCGGGCCACGGCACCCTTGTTTGCCGCGACGAATGGTATTGCCTCGCTTTACACCCATGACGCCAAACCTGTTCTGGCATTGCGCCGGGCGGGGCTGGCGCTTGCCGAGCGTCTGACACCGTTCAAATCCCTGGTTACAGGTTTCCTGATGGACCGTGACCACGCAGCTTGATCCGTTGTTCGGAAAAAGTCAGGGCGAGAGATGAAATAAGGGGGCGGGAGATTAATCTCCCGCCCCCTTATTCATTTCAAGGCCGATCGCTATGACGTCAGGCTGGCTTGCCGAGTTCGACCCCGGCTTCCTGCAACACGCGGTAAGCATCCAGCATGATGGCATTGGTCACACCTCCAACATCGCGCACCGAGGCGACTTTCGCTGAAAGTGCGAGCGTTATACCCGTGTCGGTGATTGCCGAAATGGCCACGCCGGGTGCCGGGTTCTGAAGGATATCCTCTCGCTGGGTCATCATGCCCATCAACGCTGCCTGAGCCTTTGTCGCATCGGCACGCGGAGAAATCGTGACGGTTGCAGAAGCGGCGCTCAGCGCGGTGCCGAGCGTGGCATTGCGAACGGCAGAGGTGATGAACTGCGAGTTCGGGACAATCATGGTCGATCCGTCGCCCAGTCCGATCTCGGTCGAACGAACACTGATGCGTTTGACATCCCCCTTGATGGAACCGAGTTCAATCAGGTCACCGACGCGGATCGGCCGCTCCGCCAACAGGATCACGCCTGAAACGAAGTTCTGCACAATGGCCTGAAGGCCAAAGCCGATACCGACAGACAGGGCGCTCACGACCCAGGTCAAATTCTTGACCGTCACACCGGCTTCCGAGAGCACCATCAGGAAAACCGCGATCCATGCGACATATTTGAAGATGTTGAGGATGGACGTGCGGGCGCCGATATCGAGATTGGTCGTGGGGAAGAGCCGTGCCTCGAGCCACTGACTGAAGGCACCGATGGCGTAATAGGACACGACGAGTATGACCAGACAGAGCACGGCGGTATTCAGTGAGAACTGCACGCCGTTGATGGTCTGACCGACGAAAAGTCCGCGGACGTTATCCGCAATTACCGGCACATCGAGTTTGCCTTGCGACAGGCAGACGGCAACGAAAACGATAATCAGCCCGATATTCACCGCACCGGAAAGGATCACCCCGAACTGGGCCACCCGGTTGGAATGAACCCCAAGGCGTGAGAGACGCCGGGATATAACCGAACCCACAGAAAAGGTGCGAGCCGTGAATTCTTTCACGGCAATCGAGAGGAGAAGCAGGGTCAGCAAGCTGACCGAAAGCGTCAGCGCCCAGATCGCCACGGCGAAGGCGAAAGCCAGATAGCCGAGAGCGATGGCAGCCCAACTGACGAGAAGCACCAACCAGGCCATGCCATAAAACGCAGGCGCCATCCGCGCATCCGTACGCCCCGTGAGCTTACGGCACAGACCGACAAAAAGAAGGCTCACGACGATGGTGAACAGGGCCTCAATCAGGCGCCGGGCCGTGGTCGGGAACGCGTTTTCCTCACCAACGATGAGAAAGAGGGTCTGCAGGAGCACGAGGACTGCAGCACCCCAATCCACACCCCATAAGGCGCGAGTTACGTGCTGCGAGACACCGTCGACTGCTGTAGCGCGGCTGAGTGCGGGCAGACCAGCCCCGAGGATAAAGCCACAGAGGGGCATGATACCAGCAAGACCGGCGACAAAAAGTGGACTCCGCCCGGCCCCCAGAGCGAGAACACCCGAGGTGATCTCCCAAAGCACAAACATAAGAAGTCCGCAGGCCAGCCCGCTCAACGCAACCGGAATGAAGGATTGATGACTCTCTGGAAGCGGCTCGCCGGTAAAGCGCTGGGCGATGTTGCTCTCGACGCCACGAAACAGTCGATAGATCGGGCGCGAAAGCAGGGCCGTCAGGACGAAGACCCCGACCAGGGCGCCCAGCATCCAGGGCCAGTTATATAGCACCCCGGCATAACCGTTATTGAGCGGCGGTGCGAAAGTCAGTTTGAGTTCCGGCCCCTCATCGCGCAGGTCACGCCAGAACGAGAGAGTAAGCGGAGACGCGATACGCTCGGACAGGAGCGCTTGCTGGCTCACACTGCCGCGACGTTGAACCTCCAGCTGCACCTGTTTCGCCTGCAAACCCAGCAGCTTGCCCTGAGTAACGGTGGATTTGATATCCTGCAGCACGGATTGGAGATGCGCGCGCTGCGCAACGATTGCCTGACTCTCACCATCCGCTTTCGCGCCGATGATCTCAAGGTAGCTCTGATAGACTGTCTGATAGGAGGTTGCCTGAGTCTGGATGGACTGGGCGACAGTCGTGATGTCGTCAATCTGGTCGGACAGATCCGAGAGCGTCTCGCTGCCAAGCACGATATCGGTGCGGTTCAGCTGACCGTATATATATTTGAGCCGACCCTGCGCCGTCGTGATTTGCCGGTTGAGCGTAGCGGATACGGTCGTCCAGCCATAGCCATCAGCGGCCGAGGGGACCAGCGGCGACGCAACCGGCACGCTATCCCCCGGTGCAGCCAGAGCTGGAAAAGTCGATACCGAAAGGGCAAAGACAAGGAAGAGCCCGTATAGGAGTTGCAGGGCCGACCGCCTTTTCAAAGCAGACATTTCGATGATCGCCTCCAGTGTTTGTTCGGAATGATGAGGATGCAAACGGTCGGGGGGGCATTACGTTCGCATCCAGAGTTTACCGGCGGCTCAGCCTCGTGATGACTTCAGGTCGCCAACCGACTCAAAGCCCTCACGAGAGAGCTCGCGCAGCAGCTCTTTCTTGATGCGCTGCACCAGATAGGGACCGTGATAGATCAGGGCGCTATATACCTGCACCATATCGGCGCCAGCCCGCAAACGTTCGAAAACGTCAAAACCACTTTCGATGCCGCCGCAGGAGATCACGGCGATACGCCCCTGAACGAGCGGCACGATCCGATGGAGCATCCCCACCGCCAGCTGCGCCAGAGGACGGCCCGACAACCCGCCTGTCTCATGCGCAAGAGCGGAGCGCAGGGAAGGGGGGCGACTGATCGTGGTGTTATTCACGATGATACCCGCAGCCCCGCCCTCAATGGCCGCCTCGACAATTTCTGGCAACGCGTCAGGTTCGAGATCAGGCGCCAGCTTGACAACAAGGGGCGGGTGCTCGGCGTTATGGCGCTTCACGGCATTGAGGATGTCAAGAAGCGCGCCTGCGCTCTGCAGATCACGCAGTCCCGGCGTATTGGGCGATGAAAGATTGATGGTAATGTAATCAGCCAGAGGAGCGACGCGCGAGACGAGATAAGGATAATCTTCCAGAGGGCGGGCACCGAGCTTGTTGATGCCTAGATTGGCCCCGACCGGCACCGCCCGGAGAGCCGCATTGCGCCCAGCCTGAAGGGAGCGGAACCGCTCGAGCCGCTGGACAAAGGCATCGATACCATCGCCGTTGAATCCCATGCGGTTGATGATCGCCCTGTCTTCGGTCAGACGGAAAAGGCGCGGCTTAGGGTTGCCCTCCTGCGGGCGTGGCGTCACGGTCCCGCATTCGACATGACCAAAACCCATGCGGGCCAAAGCAAGCGGGGCGCGTGCATTCTTGTCGAACCCCGCTGCAAGGCCGATCGGATTGGGAAAACGCAGCCCCATACAGCGCGTAGCCAGCGCCGGCTCGTCCTTCGCGGCGCTCGGCCCGAGACCCAGAGCGAGCGCCTCAATGGCGGCCTCGTGTGCTGTCTCCGGGTCAAGGCCATGAAACATCCGGGTTGAAAGTGTGGATAGAAACGCGCGCGCCATGACATATCCTGCAGGTAATTTCTGTCGGCCTCTCTATAACGTGGTGACAGGACGGGTCGACCCCTTTCCAGGTCGATTTGCCCAGCCACTCACAAAACTCGATGTCGCCACCCGACCCGTTTCCTGCTCTGGCACAGTACCCGAACAAGGGTGCCTCTTACTGCCTGAAAACGAGCAAAACGTGACCAGAAGATGCGATGGACCGTGGAAAGGCCGGGCACAACCTGTTATGCGAAGCGCCACGCCACCCAATCGGGCGCAATATGGAGACAGCATTATGTGGGATGAACCCTATCTCGAAACGTGCTGTCGCTCGACGCTGCATCGTGTACTTCTCTGCGAGGGCATAGGCCGTCCGCAGGATCTGCGCGACCAGCCCTGTCTGGAACGCCTGCAGGAAATGGGCTTTGTGACTCTCGGCGATGACGGGCGCTTTCACATCACGCCTGCGGGCATGAATCGCCATGATCAGGAAATAGGGCAGCTCAAGCCAATGAGCGCCCGGGCTTCCCATGTGCGTGCCTGACAGGCCACGCACGGGTTATCAACCCAACCGGGCAATCTTGCAGAGGCCGTGATCCTGCATCGTTAATTCGATTGACAGTACGCGCCTAACCACGCAATGCTCCCGTCCATACCAGGGGGGGCCTCGACAAGAGGCTGAGAGGCTGATCGCGGGATTTCCGTAGCGCAGCGACCCTTTCGCCCCGGCATGTGGGCGAAGAACCTGATCCGGTTCGTACCGGCGTAGGGATTGGTGTGAGCGGCCCGGTCTCTCTGCACGCGACTTCCGTTCACTCTGCTCTTGCGCTGTCGGACATAACTCCACGCCGCAAGGGGAGACATGATGGACGACTCAACGCTTCATTCCACCAAGATCAATACGCTCGATCGCGCGCCCGCGCATGGCACGGTAACAACCGGCCCCATTTCGGGCTCGCGCAAGATCATCTCGAGCCCGGCTGACCGGCCCGATATCACCGTGCCATTTCGCGAGATCGATCTCGAACCTACCGCGAACGAACCCGCGGTAAGGGTTTACGATACATCCGGCCCCTATACCGCCCCTGGCTATCATGCCGATGTATCTCTCGGTCTGCCCCGATTGCGCGACCATTGGCTGTCGCGCCGTGGCCTCACGAAAGTGACCGAGACCCGCGCGATCAAACCTGAGGATAACGGCTTCGCCAAGGGCGATCATGCGGTGCCCCAGTGCCCGGCCCCCCACGGCGTTCTGTCCGGGCAGGATGGGCACCCTGTGACCCAATTCGAGTTCGCCCGTGCAGGGATCATCACGGAAGAGATGATTTTCGTCGCCCATCGTGAAAATCTAGGGCGCGCCGAAATGGTCGAGGGTGCCGAGGCACGCCGTGCCGATGGAGAGGATTTCGGGGCTGAAATCCCGAGCTTCATCACTCCTGAATTCGTACGCTCGGAAATTGCAGCCGGTCGCGCAATCATCCCTGCCAACATCAACCATCCTGAACTTGAGCCCATGATCATCGGGCGCAACTTTCTGGTGAAGATCAACGCCAATATCGGCAATTCGGCAGTGACATCCTCCGCCGCTGAGGAAGTTGAAAAACTTGTCTGGTCTATCCGCTGGGGCGCCGATACGGTAATGGACCTCTCAACCGGTCGTAACATCCACAATATCCGCGACTGGATCCTGCGCAACTCGCCCGTGCCGATCGGCACCGTGCCGCTCTATCAGGCGCTGGAGAAAGTGGGCGGCGTTGCTGAAGACCTGACCTGGGAAATCTATCGCGACACCCTGATCGAACAGGCAGAGCAGGGGGTGGATTACTTCACCATCCATGCAGGCGTCCGCATTGCCCATGTGCCGCTCACGGCGCAACGCACCACAGGTATCGTCTCACGCGGCGGGTCGATCATGGCCGCATGGTGCCTCGCACATCATCGGGAGAATTTCCTGTACGAACATTTCGACGAGATCTGCGACATCATGCGTCGCTACGACATCTCGTTCTCGCTGGGCGACGGGCTACGCCCTGGCTCGATCGCCGATGCAAACGACGCGGCCCAGTTTGCCGAGCTGGAAACGCTTGGCGAACTCGCCCGTATTGCATGGGCGAAGGGATGTCAGGTCATGATCGAAGGGCCGGGCCATGTCCCCATGCACAAGATCAAGATCAACATGACCAAGCAGCTGCGTGAATGTGGTGAAGCCCCTTTTTATACGCTTGGTCCGCTCACCACCGATATTGCCCCCGGCTATGACCACATCACATCAGGCATCGGCGCAGCGATGATTGGCTGGTATGGGTGTGCCATGCTCTGTTATGTCACGCCAAAAGAGCATCTTGGGCTGCCAGACCGATCCGACGTTAAGGTGGGGGTCATCACCTACAAGATCGCCGCCCATGCCGCAGACCTCGCAAAGGGGCATCCTGCCGCACAGGTCCGTGATGATGCCATCTCACGTGCACGTTTCGAATTCCGGTGGCAGGACCAGTTCAATCTGGCACTCGACCCGGATACAGCGCGATCCTATCACGACGAGACCCTGCCGAAAGAGGCGCACAAGACTGCCCATTTCTGCTCGATGTGCGGGCCCAAATTCTGCTCGATGAAGATCAGTCATGACATTCGGCGCAATGCTGAACGTGAGCAGGGCATGGAAGAGATGAAAGAGAGCTTCAAGGCCCATGGCGGGAAGCTTTATCTGAAGACAGATGAGGTCGAGCCGGCCTGACCTATTGTACCCGGCGGCCCCTGAAAGGTCGCCGGTGCCCAGCATTGCTCCCCCAACCTCGCAGGGCAAAGCGGGCATGGGCAGGATATTCCGGATTGGACAAATCGTTCAAGTGCGGGCGACTCACCACGTTGTGACCTTCCTAGTCAGCGCTCGGCCAGCCGCGCAAACGCCTTGTGCCGCAGGAACTCAAGCCAGTCGTCGGTATCCTTGGTCCCCCAGGTAACGTGACACCCCTGCCGGGTTGCGTTAAGAAAACCCCGGTTTCATGGTCCGGGGTCTCATGACATATTTCTATCTTCTGATCGCCATCTGCTCAGAGGTGTTTGCCACCACCATGCTCAAGATGTCGGACAGCTTCACGCGCGCAGTGCCGGGCATGCTGAGCGTTCTAGGCTATGTCATCTCGTTCTACGCGCTATCCTTCACCTTGCGTACCATGCCCACCGGTATCGCCTATGCCATCTGGTCCGGCGTCGGGATCGTGCTCATTTCCGCCATCAGCTGGATCAAGTTCCGGCAGGCCCTCGACACGCCAGCCCTGATCGGGCTCTCTCTCATCATTCTCGGGGTCATTGTCGTTAACGTGTTTTCGCGCTCGGTTGGGCATTGATCGACAAATCGCGTCAAAACATCCGAAGATACACGCATTTAATTGACGATTGCCGTGGCAAATTCATATGCGGATGAGATGAAGGTGCCTATGGACGATCCGCATATTCTTGATGTCTTGCTCGGCCGGCTTGGCCCGGCGACACCTGCCCAGCCCGAAAACCTGCCTGCCCCCCCCAAGCCCAAACGAGGCAAGAAGCGGCAGAGCGCTCCCGTCAAGATGCGTTCCAAGGCTGGCAACAGGAAGGATCCCAAGGGGGGTACGCCGCAGTCTCCGGTTATCGCCGTTCTCTCTGACGACGCGCTGCGACGTAATCTCGCGCATGCCACCGTGCGATGCGTTACCTTCTACTCGCTCGAGCAACCTCAGGATGTGGTTGAGCAAAGCGCCACCTTTCTCGAGGCGCTTCTGCGCCTGTGGGCATTGCGGGGTATTGACGCAAGAGCTGTGTGGCGCGAGATCGATCATCGTGTGCAGCTGGGAAACCTGCTGAACCAGATCAACCGCGACATCCCTGCCAGTACCGATAGCACACGCAAATACTGGCGGCCGTCCTCTACCAAGCTCCCCTGACCGGATCCGCTCCAGAACACCCATGGAAAATTCTGCTGACATCGCAGTCCTCTTCGTTCTTCTCGTTTCAGCGTTGTGGGGCAGCGTACGCGGCTTCGCACGCGAGGTGTTCAGCCTCGTTGCCTGGCTCGGCAGCTTCGTGCTGGCCGCACGGGTCGCCCCCCTCATCCTTCCCTGGATCACGCAGAAGGTTAGTGACCCGCTCGCCGCAACGGCACTTGCCTATATCGTCTCCTTCATCGTGCTGGTCCTCGTTCTGTCGACGGTCGCGCAACGCCTGGCCAGCGGGCTTCGCAGTGTGCTCGTGGGAGGGACGGACAAACTGCTTGGCTGTCTGTTCGGCGTCGCACGCGGCTATATCCTGCTGGTCGTGCTCTATCTCGTCTGCGTCTCTGTGGCAGGCGCAGATATGGCTCATTCGCTTATTGCAGGAAGCAAATCCGGACCCTACATCCTCGACGGCGTGAATTTCGTGCGGAAACTAATGCCATATTTCCCGCAACTTCATCTTGCCATGCCGCCCGCAACAGGTCATGAGGCTGCCTTCTGACAGACCCCGGTCCCGAATGGCCCATTCCAGATCGCCCGATCGCCGCATCACCGATCGCCCCATTTCCGGTCGCCCAAGCGTGACCATGCCCAGGAGCGCCGCCCGATGATTGATCCCGCCACACTCGAAACTGCGAACCGCCCCTATGAGGAATGCGGCGTAGTTGGTATCTGGGGTGCCCCCGATGCCTCCGCTCTGGCAGCGCTTGGCCTTCACGCCCTTCAGCATCGCGGGCAGGAAGCCGCCGGTATCGTCAGCCATGATGGCGAGCGTTTCTGCCAGCACAAGGGCCTTGGCCTCGTGGGCGACGTGTTCAGCGATGCACGTGTCATGAGCACGCTCAAGGGCAGCGGGGCCATTGGGCATAACCGCTATGCCACGACCGGCGGTACGCTGCTGCGCAACGTTCAGCCGCTATACGCCGATTTCGAGTTCGGCGGTCTGGCGGTGGCGCATAACGGCAATCTGACCAACGCAGCGACGTTGCGACAGGCACTCGTCAAGCGTGGCTGTCTGTTCCAGTCGACGACCGACACGGAGGTATTCGTTCATCTTATTGCCATCTCGCTCTATGCCACCGTGCTGGAGCGTCTGGTGGATGCTGCGAAGCAGGTGAAGGGTGCCTACTCGGTGGTGGCGCTGGCGCCCGACTTCCTGATCGGGCTTCGTGATCCGCTGGGCGTACGCCCGCTCATTCTCGGCCGCGTGGCTGATGGCGGCTGGATGCTGGCCAGTGAGACCTGCGCGCTGGATATTGTGGGCGCCGAATTCGTGCGCAATGTCGAACCTGGCGAGATGGTGATCATCGACAATGACGGGATACGCTCCATGCGTCCCTTCGCGCAGACAAGCCCGCGCTTCTGCGTTTTCGAATACATCTATTTCGCCCGCCCTGATTCGATCCTTGAAGATCACTCGGTCTATGAAGCGCGTAAGCAGATTGGCGTTGAGCTTGCCCGCGAGAGCGGCGTGGAAGCCGATGTGATCGTGCCCGTACCCGATTCAGGCGTGCCCTCTGCAATGGGTTTTGCCGCGGAGAGCGGTATCCCGTTCGAGATGGGCATCATCCGCAACCACTATGTCGGGCGCACTTTCATCGAACCGACGGACCAGATCCGCAATCTGGGCGTTCGCATGAAACACTCGGCCAACACGCCTGTGCTCGCGGGCAAGCGTGTCGTGCTGGTGGATGATTCGATCGTACGCGGCACAACTTCACGCAAGATCGTTGATATGGTGCGTGCTGCCGGGGCAACCGAAGTGCATATGCGTATCAGCAGCCCGCCCACGAAGCACCCGTGCTTCTATGGCATCGATACGCCCGAAGAGAGCCAGCTTCTGGCTGCGACCCACAGCATCGAAAAGATGGCCGAGGCCATTGGCGTGGATAGCCTCGCTTTCATCTCGTTCGATGGTCTTTATCGGGCGCTTGGGCATGACGGCCGTACCGGCGCACAGGGACGGTACTGCGACGCCTGTTTTACCGGTGATTACCCCATCGAACTGGTGGACAAGGAAGGCAGGCTGGTTGCCTGACGAATGAAAGGGGCCTCTTCAGGCCCCTTTTTCGTATTCGAGACCGCAGAGAAACATCCTGACGACGCGACGCAGATAACGCGGCGTTTCGTCCCAGTGCTGACGCGGCCGACAATGACTCAGCTCGCACAGCATCGACGTCGCGAGCGAAGCGCCGAAAAGCAGGTCAGACGCTTCCTCGACATCGTCAATCGCCAGGGTTCCTTCATCGACGAAGCGCTCGAGCCACACGCGTAGTGGGAACGGACCAGCCGCGCTGGAGAAGAACTCGCGGACGAAGCGACTGACCTCGGGGTTGCGAGAAACCTCAGCGATCACCACCCGAATCAGACTCAGGCGCTTTTCGGTCATCATCGCGACGGCCAGTTTTTCCAACCCATAAACGAGCTTGTCTTCCACTGTGTCCCCGCGAAGCTCAAGATCACGCAGTCCCGATAGAAGAAGGCGATCCCTGAGCAGTAACTCCACCATTTCCTGCTTGCTTGCAAACATGTGATAGAGCGTCTTCTTGGACATGTTCGAACATTGAGCAATACGATCCATAGATGCGCCGGAGTATCCATACTCCTGCAGCACGATCTCTGCCGCATCGAATATTCTATCCCGCCTCTCGGTCTCGCATAACACTGGCGGTCGGCCACAATGCTTGCGCAGCGCAGCAGGCTCCGGGTCGTGGGCGGGACTTTTGATGGTGAGGGGCACAGTTGACATCGTATTGCGAAAAACCGCTCCAGAGCTTCAAAGGGTCCGTTGACCGAGGTTCGGAAACCGTATAGTTCCCTATGCCAGAGAAACTCAAGGGTTTCCGAAACCTTTTTTGGCGCGAGCGCACGGTTTGCGGTTACCCTTCACAAACATCGGTAATTTTGGATAGCGCCAGCATGCGAGCATTTCAGTCTTACACGCCACGTTTGCCGTGGTCTCTGAAGGCCACTACCAGCCTTTCACTGCGTCTCATCCCTCTGGCTCTGCTGACGCTTGACCTCACGGGCTGCAAACACAAGGCGGACGCTCCCAAACCACCCCCGCAGACGGTAGGGATCTATACGGTCCATCCGCACCCACTCAAGACAGCGACATCGCTGCCTGGCCGTGTCGAGGCGTTCGAGCAGGCGCAGGTCCGCCCGCAGGTCGGCGGCGTGATCCTCAAGCGCGCCTTCGAGCAGGGCACTGACGTCAAGGCCGGTCAGCTCCTTTATGTGATCAACCCGGCTCCCTATAAGGCCACTTACGATCAGGCGAAGGCGCAGCTTCTGCACGCCCAGGCGGCAGCATTGAGCATTCGCGCCCAGCTGGAGCGTTATCGCCCGCTTGCTGCGGCTCATGCCGTCAGCAAACAGGACTACGACAATACCCTTTCATCCTCCCGTCAGGCGGAGGCTGATATCGCGCAGGCAAAAGCCAACGTGGACAGCGCAGCCGTTAATCTGGACTGGACCCAGGTACGCTCGCCCATCGACGGACGTATCGGGCGTATGCTCGTCACCCCCGGCACACTTGTCACCGCTGGCCAGACCACGGCTATTGCTACGGTCACGCGCATGGATCCGATCTACGTGGACGTGAACCTTGCCACCTCGGACATGCTGCGTCTGCGACGCGAATTCGCCAGCGGCAAACTGGAAAAGGTGTCGGGCAATGCTGCAGCGGTTGAGCTCACACTTGAGGATGGCAGCCACTACGACAAGGCCGGCCAGCTGCGCCTGACCGAAGTCACGGTCGACCCCGCGACGGGCACCATGGTCGTCCGCGCCGAATTCCCCAACCCTGATCGCCTGCTGATGCCTGGCATGTATGTTCATGCTGAAGTCGCCGAGGGTGTCGACCCCAAGGCCATCACCATCCCGCAGCCGGCATTGCAGCGTGACTCCAAGGGCGATCCTTTCGTTTATGCGCTCGATGGCGACAACAAGGTGACCATGCGCTTTGTACAGCTCGACCGCGCCCTTGATGGCGACTGGGTTGTGATGGGTGGCCTCAATGACGGCGACCGCATCATCGTCGAGGGATTGCAGAAGGCCCATCCGGGTGCCGTCGTAAAACCGGTCGAGAAATCGGCTGACGACAAGGCCACGGATGGCAAGGCAGCCGACGCCCAGCCCGCGCACGCAGGATAAGAGTAGTCCATGTCTCGTTTCTTCATCGACAGACCGATCTTCGCCTGGGTTATCGGGCTGATCATCATGCTGGTGGGTGGCGTCGCCATCTTCAGCATGCCGATTGCCCAGTACCCCTCCATCGCGCCACCACAGATCGCGATCACGGTTGATTATCCCGGCGCATCGGCCGAGACGGTGAACAACACCACCGTCCGGCCGATCCTGCAGCAGATGTTCGGCCTGGATCACCTCGAATATCTTTCGGCGTCATCCTATGGCAGTGGCCATATGGAAATCGACCTGACCTTCGCACAGGGGACAAACCCTGACATCGCGCAGGTGCAGGTGCAGAACAAACTGCAGCTGGCACAGCCGCGCCTGCCGACAGAAGTTGTCAATCAGGGCCTGAGCGTCACGAAGGCCGTGAAGAACTTCATGCTCGTGCTCGCCTTTATCTCGACCGACAGCAGCATGTCGGGTCAGGACATTGCCGATTACGTGGCCTCGAACGTATCCGATCCTCTGTCGCGCGTTTCCGGTGTGGGTGACCATACGCTGTTCGGTTCCGAATACGCGATGCGCGTTTGGATGGACCCAAACAAGCTATATAAATATTCGCTCAATGTCAGCGATGTTCAGACAGCCATCCAGCAGCAGAACATTCAGGTTTCCTCGGGTGAACTGGGCGGCCTGCCCTCCACCAAGGAGATCGGTTTTGACGCGACCATTATCGGTCCGACCCGACTCAGTGAGCCCGAGCAGTTCAAGAAGATCGTGCTCAAGGTACAGCAGGACGGTTCTCAGGTTCTGCTCAGCGATGTCGCCCGTGTCGAACTGGGTGCGCAGAACTACAATCTGACCTCGTTCTACAACAACCTGCCGACTGTCGGTATGGCGCTCAAGCTCGCGCCGGGTGCGAACCAGCTGACAACCGAGACGGCAGTGCGCGCCAAGGTTGCCGAGCTCGAAAAATTCTATCCGCAGGGCCTCAAGACGGTTTACCCGCTTGATACCGAGCCGTTCATCACTCTGTCGATCAAGGAAGTTGTCATTACGCTGCTCGAAGCCATTGCGCTCGTGTTCGTCGTGATGCTGATCTTCCTGCAGAATTTCCGCGCCACGCTCATTCCGACAATCGCCGTGCCGGTGGTGCTTCTGGGCACATTCGGTGTTCTCTCGGCCCTTGGCTTTTCGATCAACACACTGACCATGCTGGCCATGGTGCTCGCGGTCGGCCTTCTCGTCGATGACGCGATCGTGGTGGTTGAAAACGTCGAGCGCGTGATGAGCGAGAAGGGGCTGTCGCCCAAGGAAGCTTCGCGCCAGTCGATGGACGAAATCACCGGTGCTCTCGTGGGTATCGTGCTTGTTCTTACTGCCGTGTTCCTGCCTATGGCCGCGTTCAGCGGTTCCACCGGCGTGATCTATCGTCAGTTCTCGATCACTATTGTTGCGGCCATGTGGCTTTCGGTGCTGGTGGCCACGATCATGACCCCCGCACTGTGCGGCTCCATGCTCAAGCCGACGCACAAGGAGCACAAGACCGGACCGATTGCCTGGTTCAACCGCAATTTCGATCGCATGACCAATGGCTACCTGAACGGTGTGCGCCGCCTGGTGCGCAGCCGTCTGGTCAGCATGCTCATCTTCGCGGTATTCGCGATCGGCGCTGTGTTCCTGTTCCTTCGTGTTCCGGGCGGCTTCCTGCCGGAAGAAGATCAGGGCATCATCTTCGGTCAGGTCACCATGCGTCCGGGTGCCAATAATGCCCAGACGGCGGCGGTCAACCGCAAGATCACCGATTACGTGATGCACAAATACGGTGATATCGCGCAGTCCGTCTTTGCCATGAACGGCTTCAACTTCGCCGGTCAGGGCCAGAGTGCGGGTGCCTTCTTCATCCGTCTCAAGCCGTGGGATGAACGACCGGGTTACAAGAACACCACCATGTCGGTGGCTGGCGAAATCATGAAGCACTTCTGGATGGACCCGGAAGCGATCATTTTTGCCATCAATCCGCCTGCCGTGATGGAGCTCGGCAACGCAGCGGGCTTCGATCTCGAGCTCGAGGATAACGGGCATCTGGGTCACAAGGCCCTTCTTGCCGCCCGTAACCAGGTTCTGGGCGAAGCAGCCAAAAACCCGCGCCTGATGGCTGTGCGCCCGATGGGCCTTGAAGATCAGCCCCAGTTCCATCTGGATATCGACCGTGAGCGTGCCAACGCGCAGGGCGTGACGAATGCCGAGATCAACACCACCATCCAGGGTGCGTTTGGCTCGATTTACGTCAACCAGTTCATGCGCAGCGACCGTGTCAAACAGGTCTATATTGAAGGTGAAGCCTGGGCGCGCATGACGCCTGAAGACCTCAATAAATGGTATGTACGCAATACCGCCGGCAACATGGTGCCGTTCAACTCCTTTGCCACGGGTAACTGGATTGTCGGTCCGCAGAAGGTGGAGGACTATAACGGTCTGAACTCCTTCGAACTGCAGGGTCAGGGCGCACCTGGCACAAGCTCGGGCGATGCCATGAAGGAGATGGAAAAGATCTTGTCCCATCTGCCCAAGGGTATCGGATACGAGTGGACCGGCATTTCCTACGAACAGGTCGCATCCAGCGGTTCGACTGGCCCGCTCTACGCACTCGCGGCGATCGTCATCCTGCTTTGCCTCGCCGCGCTTTATGAAAGCTGGGCTATCCCGCTTGCAGTGCTGATGGTGCTGCCACTTGGTGTGCTCGGCGCGATTGGTGCCACGCTCTGGCGTGGTCTGGATAACGACGTGTATTTCCAGGTGGGACTGCTGACCACGGTCGGTCTTTCGGTCAAGAACGCCATTCTGATTGTCGAATTCGCCAAAGAATTCTTCGAGCAGGGTGACTCTCTTGAAGATGCCGTTCTCAAGGCGGGTCGCGAGCGTCTTCGCCCGATCCTGATGACCTCCATCGCTTTCGTCTGCGGCGTTTTCCCGCTGGCCATTGCGACGGGGGCCGGGTCGGCGGCACGTGTGGCCATCGGCACCTGCGTGGTCGGCGGCATGTTGTCCGCAACCCTGCTGGCCGTCTATTTCGTCCCGGTCTTCTTCGTGGTGATCCTGCGTCTGTTCAAGGTGACACGCATGAAGGATCGCGTCGATCCATACGAACACCGCAATGAAGCTGCGCGAGGAGAGGGCGCATGAGCCTTTTGACCAAAACCGGATCGGTGGGCGCCCTGCTGGCGTTCACCATGCTCGCCTCATGCGATCTGGCCCCGAAATACCAGCGCCCAACCCAGCCCGTGCAGAATGCCTATCCTGCCGATTCCGGGTCGACGCAGGCCCTCCGCGGTCAGGCAGCCTCGGATATCGGCTGGAAGCACTTCTTTACCGACGCAAGACTGCGCGCATTGATCGAACTTGCCCTGCGCAACAACCGCGACCTGCGTAGTCAGGCAGCAGCGATCATGGAGGCTCAGGGCAGCTACGAGGTCCAGCATGCCTCACTGTTCCCCCCCATTGGGGTCACAGGGCAGGGCCAGTATTTCGCCCCCTCGGAAACGGCAGGCTTTTCCTTCGCCCCTGGTCTGGGGCGCGGCACGTCGATGCTGCGTTATTACGGCGCCAATATCGGATTCTCGTCTTACGAGGTCGATCTGTTCGGTCGTATACGCAACCTTTCCCGCCAGCAGGCGGAAGAGCTTCTGGGCTCACGCATGAACGCGCAATCCGTGCTGATCAGCATGGTAGCGCAGGTGGCCAACACCTATCTGCAATGGCTGGCCGATCGTGAACTCGTGCGCGTGACTGACCAGACCCTGACATCGCAAAGCGACACACTTCGCCTGACGCGCATGAAATACGATCATGGCGAGGCTGACGCCCTGACGCTGGCCCAGACGCAGACCCAGGTCGAGCAGGCGGCCAGCAACAAGGCACAATATGAGCGCCAGATGGCGCAGGACGAGCATCAGCTACAACTGCTCGTTGGTGTGCCTCTGCCTGACACTTTGCCGCCGCCGCAGCGTTTCGGAACCCAGACCCTTATGGCAGATCTGCCTGCGGGCCTGCCTTCCGACCTGATCGGCCAGCGCCCCGATATCCAGTCGGCGGAACACAACCTGATCGGTGCGAACGCCAATATCGGTGCAGCACGCGCGGCGTTCTTCCCCAAGGTCACGCTCACGGCGCAGGAGGGGGTCAGCTCGTTGCAGTTCCGCCATCTCTTCACGCCGGGTGCACAGACATGGTCGGTCTCACCCAACATCACCTTCCCGATCTTCACTTGGGGTCAGAACGAGGGTAACCTCAAGATCAGCAAGGCGCGTCGCCTTGCCCAGATCGCCACCTATGAAAAGACGGTTCAGACGGCCTTCAAGGAAGTGTCTGATGCCCTTACGGCGCGCGAGACCTATCTTGCGCAGGACAGTCACCTCAAGAGCCTCGTCCAGTCGTCGCAGCAGGCCTTCGATCTGGCGATGATGCGCTACAACACGGGTATCGATCCCTACCTTACGACCCTGACGCAGCAGCGCAGCCTGTATGACGCTCAGCAAAACCTCATCAATGTGCAATTGGCCCGTTACCAGAATCTGGTAACGCTCTACCGGGCACTCGGTGGTGGCTGGAGCGCCAGCGATGTCGCAAAGGCCCAGGCCATGCCCGGTGCCGCAAAACAAGGTTGATACAGGAATAGCTTTGATGAAACAGTCAGCGCCGCTTCGTCTCTTCCTCTGCGCCCTCGGCGCAGGGACGGTGCTCATGCCCGCCCTTGCCACGGCGCAGGATGACGATGACGACAAGAAGAAGCCGGATATGCATCAGCTGGCCCGCTCCTCTGCCTTGCCCAAGGCGGAGGCCGATTTCAGCATGTTCAAATACCGCCCGCCAGGCGACAAGGTCATCGAGCAGGCCGACGCCCACCGTATGCTGTTCAAACGCCCGGACGGCACGCCAGACGGCTATGCCCAGCGCCGAGGCAATGCGATCATCTATTACGATCGCGCCGGCAAGGTTTCGCACGTGCAGCCCATTGACGAGTGAGCGGGGCTGAACCGTTGAGCGGGTAATGAGCTAAAGCCTGTACGGCGTGATGCCTGCCCATGACGGCAACATGATGGTCGGGATTACCTGATCCTTTCCATCATGTTGCCTATTTATTATTTATTTTATCGTTTAGCCAAGTTTTGTCGTGGAGCGATGCTCATATCCGCCTAAGATCACCCATCATGTCAGTGATTCTTCGGCAAAAACGGGCTCTCAGGCGCCGTCAGCTTCCCCTCGGCCCAATGCGGGCCAGATGCTTTCTCGCATCCTCCCTCGTTGCTGTCGCAGCGCTTGCGCCCGGCGCAAGAGCCGAGAGCTTTCACGAGGCCATCCAGCTTGCATGGGACCGTGACCCGGCCAACCAGTCATTTTCCGTCGATGCCACGGCGTCACACGAGAACGCTCGTGCCGCGCAGTCATGGTTTCCGGATGGGCCGATCGTTGCCGGGCAATATCTCGATGACCATTTCATCGGCACCAATCTTGGCTACACGACCTATCAGGGCAGTATCAGCGTTCCCCTCTGGCTCCCCGGTCAGGGTACGGCCACCGTGCGCAACGCGCTGGCCGATGAGGCAGTCGCCAAGGCCCGGATCAAGGTGCAGCATCTTCTCAGCGCTGTGCGTATCCTCGACCTCGCCAGCGCCGCCACATTGCTCGAAAAAAAGATCGGTAATCTGCGCGCGACCAGCGATCTCCTCGAACGCGTGGTGCAGAGCTCCCATCAGGGTCTGCGCGCCGGTGAAATTGCGGCGGCTGATTTTGATGCTGTGGTGGGCGAGAAGGGTGACTTCGATGCGCAGATTGCCCAGTCAGAGCAGGCTCTTGAAAACAATCGCGCCGAGCTTGAGGCCCTCACCGGGACTGACGAGATCCCCGATATCCTGTCGCTCGACGGTCGTATCCTGGGCACGCAGAACCTGACACTCGACCCCACTCGCGACCCGCGTATCGAGATGGCTGCGGCAGTCTCGCGCAGCGCTAAGGCAGCGTATTCGCTGGCGCGCCACTCATACATGCCCAACCCGCAACTTGGCGTACAGGTGGTCAAGCAGGGCCAGTACGGCAGCCCGTGGGACACTCAGGTAGGCGTCCAGTTCTCAATGGCGTTACCGAGCGAGGCACGTAATACGCCAATGGTCATGAAAGAGGTCAAGGCCATGGGTGCGGCCGAACGCGATGCCATACTGGCGCAGCGCAAGGTCAAGACCGAATACCGTCAGACACGCGCCAGCCTCAGTTCAGCGCTGGCCATGCTGCGCAATGCCTCATCGGCGCGGCAGGCACTCGATGCCCGCGCCCATGACCTTGAACATGCGTGGAGCGTCGGTGAAACGCCGGTCATCGAATATCTTCGCGCGCGCCGTGCGGCGCTCGAAGCCGGACAGAGAAACGCCGAAGCCGATGTCATCTGGCACGCCGCAATGATCAGAATGAGCCTGATGGCCGGAAACTACCCATGATAATCAACCCCACGCGCCGCCTGTCTGCGCGTTATCGCTGCGCTCTCCTTGCCCTTACCAGCCTGTCTTTCGCGCTCGTACCCGAGATCGGGCTCGCACAGGCCGGGCCAGTCTCGACGCCTCCCGGCACAGTCAGCGCGCCGGTAGCGCCGAGTGTCCCGAGTGCGGAGCGCGGGCCACAGAGCCCTGCTGATTGGCCGAATGCACCCATTGCGATTTCGCGGGAGGCACTCAGGCAGGAAGGTATTCATACCGCCGTAACGCGTCAGGGGGCTTTGCCACCGCATGTCGACGTGCCTGCCTATATCGATCAGGATGACCGGCGCAGCGCCCGGATTCACCCGGTGGGGCAGGGACGTGTGCAGAGCGTACTGGTGACGCCGGGCGAGATCGTCAAAAAGGGGCAGGTGCTGTTCACCTATGACGATTTCAGTCTGAGCGATGCGCATCAGCGCCTCCTTTCGGCTGAAGCTGCCGTCCAGCAGGCCCGCGCCCTGCGCGACGATGCCCGCCTGTCCTATGATCGGGCACGCGCCCTTCAGGGCGGCGCCATATCGCAGGGTGAGGCCCAGCGTCGCCGGTCGCGCCTGCAGGACGCTGAGGGCACGGTCAAACGCAGCGAGGCCATTGCGCAGAATGAACGCGAAAGGCTGGCCCGGTTCTCCTCATCGTCTGAAAAGACCGAGGGGCTCCATTCATCCGTCATCTCCCCGATCGATGGCATCGTGAACAAGATTGTGGTGGGCGTGGGGGAGGAAGTGTCGGGCCGTGCCGCACCAGCCGTCGAAATTGACGATCTCTCCCGGGTCTGGGTGGTCTCGCAGGTTGGTGAGCAGCAAGCGACGCATCTGAGCCGGGGTGGAAGACAACTGACCTGGCCGGCTCCTGACGCCAAACCCATCGAATCACGCATCGACCTGATTGAGGGCAGTGTGGACCCGATGACCCGCCATGTGCTCGTGCGCAGCCTCGTGGATAACAGTAAAAGGCAGCTCCGGCCCGACATGCTCGTGAAAACACGGCTCTTCTCGACCGAAACCGTGCATGGCATCGTGATCCCGGCCAGCGCCATACAGAAAATTGGCTCGCAGCCCTGCGTGTTTGTCCGTCTGGATGACACGCATTATCAGGCGCGCAAGGTAACGACCGGCCCTGATCTCGATGGGCGGATTGTCGTCACACAGGGACTCAAACCCGGCGAAACTGTCGTGACGGATGGCAGCTTCGTTCTGAAGTCGCAGGCGCTCCTGGCCCCCGAACCCAATCACGGCGAGGGCGGTCAGTAACCATGAAATTCATGCTCGCCCTCCTCAAGGGGCGCGCCGCCATACTCGGTGCGGTCGTCCTTCTCATGATCGCCGGGATCGCGGATCTGCGTTCGCTCTCTGTCGAGCCGGTGCCGGATATCTCGCCCCGGCAGGTGCTCATCTCGGTGCGCGCACCCGGCCTGCCGACAGAGGAGGTCGAGCGTCTGGTGACTTTCCCCATAGAGACCGTCATGTCCGGTATCGTCGGGGTGGATTCCATGCGCTCGGTCTCACGTACCGGCGTTTCCGTACTCTATTTGCAGTTCAATGACGGCACCGACATCTACAGGGCGCGCGAGCTGGTGGCGCAGCGTCTCGATCAGGCCCGCGCTGCCGTGTCTGTACGCAATCTCGCCATCACGATGGGGCCGATGGCCACCGGTATGGGCGAGATCCTGCAGCTCCAGATTCACGGCGAGGGTCGCTCACTGGCCGCGTTGAACCGGATCATGACGTGGAACGTCGTGCCCAAGCTGCGCCTGATCCCCGGTGTGATCGATGTCAACATCAATGGTGGCGCGTCACAGACCTATCAGGTCGCGCTCAACCCCATGGCGCTGCGTCAGTTCCAGGTTTCGGTGTCGGATGTGTTCAACGCGGTGGATCGTGACAACGAGGCCGCCGGGGGCGCGTGGATCGAACATAACGACGAGCAGAACATCATCGTTGGGCGCTCGCTGATCGACAGCCTGCATGAGCTGGGCGAGGTGCAGGTACGCAGCATGCCCAATGGCGGCGTGGTCCATGTGCGCGATGTCGGCACAGTGCGTGAGGGGCGTCTCCCGAGGCTCGGTGGTGTCACGCGCGACGGAGAGGGCGAAATCGTCAATGCCGTGGTCCTGTTGCAGCAGGGGGCCAATGCCAAGGCCACGCTGTCACGCATCAAGGCCGCCCTGCCTCAGATCATCGCCTCACTCCCTGAAGGCGTGACGCTCGAGCCCTATTACAGCCGCGCCACCCTGACAGATGTGACCATTCACACCGTCAAGGAAAACCTTGTCCTTGGCGCAATCCTCGTACTGGTCGTGCTTCTGGTCGTGATCGGTGACTGGCGTGCTTCGCTCGTGATCATTTCGGTCATTCCGTTTTCTCTGGTGGCCGCAATGGTGGGTATGCGTCACCTCGGCATTTCCGCCAATCTGCTGAGCCTTGGGGCCATTGATTTCGGGATGGTGGTCGATAGCGCCCTCGTGATTGTCGAGAGCGTTCTTTCCAGTCAGGCTGGTGACGACGTACCGCTCACACGGCGTATTGCCGAGACGGTGCGCTCGGTGGCGCGACCGGTCATATTCGCCATTCTGATCATCATCATGGTCTATCTGCCGGTGCTCACGCTGGAGGGCGTTGAGGGCCGTATGTTCCGCCCCATGGCGCAGACGGTCATCCTCGCGCTTATTGCGTCGCTGATCTATGCGCTGATCGCCGTGCCTGCTTTTGCGGCGCTGATCATGAAGATCAAGCCTCATCACGCGTCCGCGCACGAAACCCGCAACGAGGCGCATCCTTCTGATACGGAAGCGCTGACAGGGACCGAGCACGATACCTATTTCATCCGCTTTCTGCGCCGCGGTTTCGCCCCGGCCTCGCGCTGGTGCATCGATCATGGGCGTATGGTGGTAGGCATCGCCCTGCTGGTACTGGTGGTTTCGCTTGGCCTGACCACACGGCTTGGCGGCGAATTCATCCCGCAATTGCAGGAAGGTGATCTGATCGTCACCTCGACACGTCTGCCTGGCATCTCGCTCGACGCCTCGCTGCGTGCCATCACCCAGATCGAGAAAACACTCAGGCAATTCCCCGATATCCGGATGCTGGTCAGCAATAGCGGCACCTCCGCCATCCCGACCGATCCTCAGGGCGGCGAGCAGTCTGATACCTATGTTCTGCTCAAGCCGCGCAGCGAGTGGAAAACCGCCACAACACAGGAAGGGCTGATACGCGCCTTCGATGCCGCCTTGCGCAAAAACAACCCCGGCTCGCTCTATTCATGGAGCCAGCCTATCCAGATGCGCATGGATGACCTGCAATCGGGTGTGCGCTCCCAGATTGCCATAGGCATCTATGGTCCGGACATCGATACGCTGATGAAGCTCGCCAGCCAGACGGCCCGTGTGGTGGATTCAGTCAATGGTGCTGCCGATGTCGCCCCGCAGGATGTCGGCACGATCCCGTATCTGCACATCGATGTGGATCGTACCGCCGCAGCGCGGTTGAACGTCGATACGTCTGAAGTGCTCGATGTCGTGGAATCAATCGGCGGCCATGTAGGCCCTCCAGTCTCGCTACAGGATGCGCTGATCCCCACTGAAGTGCGCATCATGGCAGAATCACGTGATGATCTGAATGATATCCGCCTGCTGCCCGTGCTGACCCGCGACGATCACTCGGTAAGGCTCGATCAGGTGGCCGACATCACCTTGCGTGATGGTCCGGCGGCGATCCGGCGCAACCAGGGAGAGCGTCGGATGATGGTACAGGCCAATGTGCGTGGCCGCGACCTCAGCTCCTTCGTTCAGGAAGCCCAGAGCGCGGTCAAAAACCAGATCAAGCTCCCGCCGGGTTACAGGATCGAATGGAGCGGCCAGTTTCGCAATCTGCAAACCGCGGTGGCACGTCTGGAAATTGTCGTGCCGATCACACTGGTCCTGATTTTCTGCCTGCTTATCCTTGCCCTTGGCGATATCTGGCTGGCGGCTCTGGTGTTCGTCAACCTGCCTTTCGCTGCGACCGGCGGCATCATTGCCCTCTGGGTTCGTGGCATGCCATTCAGCATCTCGGCTGGTATCGGGTTCATCGCTCTGTTCGGTGTCGCGACGCTTAATGGCGTGGTGCTGATTTCCTATATCCGTGACAAGCGGCTTGCGGAGTTCGACGCTGTTACCGCAGCCGTCACCTCGGCGCGGGAGCGTTTCCGCCCTGTCATGGCAACAGCCACGGTGGCGTGTCTCGGCTTCTTCCCGATGGCCTTTTCCATGAGCGAGGGCGCCGAGGTGGAGAAGCCGCTGGCGAGTGTGGTGATTGGCGGGCTGATTTCCTGCACCGCTCTGACGCTTCTTGTTCTGCCAACTCTTTATATAAGGCTCTCGGCCTGGCGTGAGCGCCGGACACAGGACAGTTCGGCCCCGGCTGGATAGACAATCTGCGCAGTCGCAGGAAATGAACTCGCGAGCCTGATGAGACGTTAACACCGAAGGCTTATTGGCAGACACCCCAGAGACGGCGATCGTCTTTGGGGTGTTTGACGTTCCTCTGCCCAGGGCCAGGATGGAGAATCTCGATGCTTTCCTGTATCGGTTACGGGGCACAAGGTGCCTCTGAGCGCCTCGCTCCCTTCAAGTTTGATCGTCGCGACACCGGTCCTGACGATGTCCGCATAGACATTCTCTATTGCGGCGTTTGCCATTCCGACATTCATCAGGCCCGTAATGAATGGCACAACACCATCTACCCCTGCGTGCCCGGCCATGAAATTGTTGGTCGCGTCAGCGAGGCTGGCGCGTCTGTCAGCAAGTTCAAAGTTGGCGATCTTGTCGGCGTAGGCTGCATGGTTGATTCATGCCGCGAATGTGCCAGCTGCAAGGAAGGTCTCGAGCAATATTGCGAGGTCGGCTTTGTCGGCACCTATAACGGTGAAGACCGTCAGGGACGTGGTATCACCTTCGGCGGCTACTCCAAGGCCGTAGTGGTCGACCAGGGATTTGTTCTCAAGGTTCCGGAAAATCTCGAACTCGCGGCTGTCGCGCCTCTGCTTTGCGCGGGTATCACAACCTACTCACCGCTTAAGCACTGGAAAGTTGGCCCAGGCCAGCGCGTGGGTATTGTTGGCCTTGGCGGGCTCGGCCACATGGCCGTGAAATTCGCGCGGGCATTTGGTGCCGAGGTGGTTCTTTTCACGACATCGCAAAGCAAGGTCGAGGATGGCCTGCGTCTTGGCGCACATGAAGTCGTGCTCTCCAAGGACCCCGAAGCGATGGCGAAGGAAACGGGTCGCTTCGACTTTATCCTCGATGCAGTGGCGGCCGATCATGACATCAACGCCTATCTCAATCTGCTCAAACGCGAGGGAACGCTCGTCCAGGTGGGCGCTCCCGAAAACCCACTTCCCGTCAGCGTATTCAGCCTGATCATGAAGCGCCGCAACTTTGCCGGCTCGCTGATCGGCGGCATTGCCGAGACACAGGAAATGCTGGATTTCTGCGGCGAGCATGGCATCACCTCGGATATCGAGATGATCGCGATGGATGAGATCGAAAACGCCTATTCGCGCATGCTCAAATCGGATGTAAAGTACCGCTTCGTCATCGATATGGCGACGCTCGAAAACGCCTGATTGTGGTAAGGGCCCGGGCAGGAGACGCTACCCGCCCGGCTTCATCACTGGTTCAAGCTGGAACGACCAGACACGCTGCCTGACGAGGCGCTTCAGCAGATCTCGACGGGAATACCGGCGGCTTCAAGATCTGACAGCGTGTCGGATCTGATCTGACTATCCGTCAGGATACGGTCGAATTCCTGAAGCGATGTAAGGCGATGCAGACCGCCCTGCCTGAATTTGGTGCTGTCGACCAGAAGCACGCACTGATCGGCAATATCCATCAGGGCACGCTTGACCTTCACGACATCCTGATCGTTCTGAAAGGCCGTGTCACCCGAGATCACGGAGGTAGACATGAACATGATATTGCCGCGCAGTGAGCGCGCTGCCTGCTCGCAAACCAGCCCGAAAAACGCATTACGTGAATTGCTGTAATCACCTCCCAGACAGATGATCTTGATGCCGGGGAAAGGGGCCAAGGCCTGAACGACCCCGACCGCATTGGTAATGACGGTCAGCGGTGCCCGGGCAGGCAGCAGGGGCAACATCTCGGCAACAGTGGTCGAATCATCAAGAATAATGACCTGACCGGGCTCAATCATCGACACGGCACGCTGGATGATCGCCTTTTTCAGATTGGCAGCGCGATGCTGACGATAGGCAACGTTTTTCTCGGTCCGGGCACGGTTCTTGAGTGTGATGCCGCCATGAATCTTGTCAATCAGCCCCTGACTCGCCAGCGCATGGGCATCACGATGAATGGTCATACGGCTGACATCGAAATGCTCTGCCAGAAACTCTATGCTCGCATTACCCTGCTCGAACAGCAGATCGAGAATCTGCTGCTGACGTGATTTCAGGTTCTGGCGCTTGATCCCGGAAAAACCGTCGAGCGCGGCTGCTGGCTTGGGGTCATCACTCATCTTGAAGAACTGCCTTTGACAGATTTTGCTTTGCTCCGATGGACCAAGCAGACCAATCGATAGATAACAAAAATATCACAAATATCTCATGCCAGCAAGAGAGGGCTGTGCCTTTGCGCGTGGCTTCCTCAATTAGGGCAACAACTTGTCATCGCGCTCAACAGGCAGTGATCGGCTGCGCAATGACACAAATTGTATCATATATCGCACTGAATTGTGATTATCGAAACATTTAAGGACGGTTTAAGTCATGTAGTCAGATCACCACCCCTCTTGCCAGAACGGAGCCTGGTCATGAGCACAGGATATCTGATCGGGATCGATTGCGGTTCGTCGAGCGCCAAATCTGTGATTTTCGCAACAGATGGCAGGATCGTCGGTCTCGGACAGGCGCGCGTCGCGCAGATCACCGATACGCCGCGCCATGTCGAGCGTGATATGCCTGCAACCTGGCGCATTGTCGCTTCTACCATACGTGACGCGCTGGCCGATGCCGGGCTGACGGGCACCGATATCGCGGGCGTAGGGGTCACGGCGCATGGTGACGGGCTCTTCCTGCTCGACCGTGACAGGCAGCCGCTCGGTCACGGCATCATGTCGCTTGATAGCCGCGCCTACGGTATTCATGACGGGTGGAAGCGCGAAGGGCTGCTCGATCGCCTGATGCCGGTGGCCGGGCAGCGCCCCTATCCGTACTCCGCTACCACATTGCTTTCCTGGATCAAGCGCCATGAACCCGAGCGTTTTGCCTCGATTGGAACGGTGTTTTTTGCAAAGGACTGGTTGCGTTACTGCCTGACCGGAGAGATTGCCACCGATCTCACGGAGGCCAGCACGGCCTTTACTGATCTGCACAGCCAGACTTACAGCCCTGATATCCTCTCTGCGCTCGGTCTGTCGGAAATCTCCGCCGCCCTGCCGCCCATGCTCGATTCATGCGCCTTGGCAGGCACGGTAAGCGCAGAGGCCGCGGCCCTGACAGGCCTTGCTGAAGGCACGCCCGTTTCTGCTGGCCTGCATGATGTAATCGCGGCCGCTGTCGGGCTGGGTCAGGTTCGCCCTGGTGATATGACCGTCACGGCAGGAACATTCTCCATCAACGAGGTCCTGCGTGACCGCCCGGTGATCGGGACCGAATGGGCCTGCCGCGCCGGCTACCGCAAGGGCTTGTGGAACTGCATGGCGATTTCGCCTGCTTCGGCCAGCAATCTGGAATGGATGGCACGTTACGTGGCACCTGACGACCCCGAGGCTGCTGCGAGGCTCATTGAGGCGACTATCGCCAAATTTGCGACAGGCCGCACCGAGCGTCAGATACCGCTCTACCATCCCTACCTGTTTGGCTCCCCCTTCGAGACGCCCGCCACTGCCTCCTTCCTTGGCGTCCAGTCCTGGCACGACAGGGCCGATCTCTTCCGCGCGATGATCGAGGGCACGATATTCAACCACCGCCATCACGTGGAGGATCTGCTGCAAACAGGAGCCGTGCGTCAGATCGGTATTTCGGGAGGAGGCAGCCGCCGCCCCGAAATTGGGCAGCTCTTTGCCGATATCCTGGGCCGCCATGTCATGACGTCTCCCGTGAGAGAAGCCGGCGCCCTCGGCGCGGCCCTGACAGCTGCCGTCGCCTGTGGTCTCGCTCCTTCACTGGAAGGGGCAGTGGACGCGCTGCATATGCAGCCGCGTCATTTCGAGCCCGATGCCGCGCTCGCGCGATACTATGACGCCGTTTATGGCCGCTATCTGGCCATAGCCCGCGTGCTCGAGCCCTTCTGGCCATCCCTGCACAGCGATCAGGGCGATGATTATCCGAAGGCCGAGCCCCAGCACGAAAAGCTGCCTGAAAATCTGGCCGCTGAAGCCATGCCCTCACTAGCAATGCCCGGGAGTGGAAAGGTTGCGCCTCCGCCCTCGGAGGCCGCAACAGCCCCGACCATCACACAGACCATGACCGCGGCAATCGCCACGACTCAAGCGCCTGCCGTCCCGATCGGTTCGATCCCTTTGCAACACTGAGACGCCCGATCACAAACGCCCGCCTTCACTCAACCATGAAAATGCTCAAGACAATACTGGACCCGGACACCCCATGACCCATTCTGCCGAACATCTCGACTCAGCCCATTTCGATGTGACGATCATCGGTGCTGGCATCAACGGGGTCGGCCTCTTTCGTGAACTGGCCCTTCAGGGCGTGAATGTCCTGCTCATCGAACGCGAGGATATCTGTGCGGGAGCCTCTGCGTCTCCTTCGCGCCTCATTCATGGTGGAATCAAATATCTCGAGACAGGGGAATTCCGTCTCGTGGCACAGTCCACGCTCGAGAGAAACCTGCTGCTTCGCAATGCCCCGCATCTAGTAACGGCGTTACCAACGGTGATCCCGATCCACTCATGGTTCGGCGGCATTGTCCCTTCCGTCAAAAGGTTTTTCCACCTCAAGAGCAAACTTGCGGATCGTGGGGTCCTGATTACCGAGATCGGTATGCAGATCTACGATTTCCTTGGGCGACGAGCCAGGGTGATGCCCCGCCATTCGCTCACGCTTGGCAGGAAAGTCCGGCAGAACTGGCCACACATGACCCGCAAGATCATCGCGACCGGGCGCTATTACGATGCGGCTATCTCCCAGCCCGAGCGGCTCGGGTTTGAATGTGTGGAAGACGCGCTCAAACTGAATCTCGGCTGCGCCATCAAGACCTATAGCGAGGTTGAGGCATTCAGTGAGGGCACCCTGACCTTGCGTGACCGCCTGACCGGCAGCAAGGAGCAGGTACGAACCGACCTCATCGTAAATGCTGGCGGCGCGTGGATCGACAGCGTCAATGCCGCGCTGGGGCTGACGACACGCTATATCGGTGGCACCAAGGGGTCCCACCTTGTCATCCGTCACGAGGGCCTGCTGCGCGAGCTCAACGGGCAAATGGTCTATTTCGGCACGGCCGACGGGCGTATCTGCCTGGCTTATCCCTTCCTCGGGCACGTTCTGGTCGGATCGACTGACATCCCTGTGAAAGATCCCGATACGGCGCAGTGCTCGCAGGACGAGCAAGCCTACATGCTGCGCATGCTGTCCGAACTATTCCCCGGTTTCGCCATCGGTGAGAGCGATGTGATCTATCGCTATTGCGGGGTCAGACCGCTCCCGGCCAGCGATGCTGATGATCCTGGTGCAATCAGCCGCGATCACATCATTCACACGGATTACGCAGGCATTACCCCTGTTCTGTCGCTCGTTGGCGGGAAATGGACGACTTTTCGAGGGTTGGCGGAAGAAGTGGCCGACAAGACGCTCTGCATGCTGCACAAAAAGAGAGTGTGCTCTTCGCGTCAACGTCCAATCGGAGGGGGAACGAATTATCCGTCCCCGCGCAAAAAATCTGCCTATCTGCGCCAGCTCGCCAGCAGACATGGCCTAACCGAGGCCCGTGCAGCGCTGCTGTTCGAGCGCTATGGCACCATAGCCGAACGGGTGGCGGAATATTGTGCGCGAAGGCCCGATGCGCCGCTCGCGAGCCTTCCCGAATACACACGCAACGAAATTCTCTATGTGGCAAACGAAGAACTCGTGCGCGGCGTCAACGATATTATTTACCGACGCACGCCAATTGCCCTGCGCGGTGCGCTCAATCGAGCTGTCATCGACGAGATATGCGCACTCATCGCCACCTCACTCGGCTGGTCGGAGGCTGAACGCAGCACCCAGGCTGAAACATGCTGGCATATTGCGCGCGAACAGCATGGGGTGACCGATAACAACGCCGTCGCACAGGCTGCTTGAGGGAGAATGCGCGGCTTGAGAGGACATTCATGAACCGGTTCCGCCAAAAGCTTGCCCGTATGAGCGCCCAATGTGACACACGCGACGACTTTATTTTGGTGGATGCACGAGACGCGGATATGGCCGGCGGCATGTCGGCCTTCTGCCGCCCCGGTCAGGGGATGATGACCAAGGCCGAGTTTCTGGCGGACATCCAGAATGTCGTGTCGCATGACCTGGTGGACATGGTTCTGGTGTCGGTTTCAACCCATGAGGATCTTCTGGCGTCGCACGTCACAACGCTGCGCGACATACAGCTTGCCGTGCGTGCCAATGATAGTTCGGATCTTTGGCGCATCCGCGCCGGCACCTATGAAAGTCAGAAATCGCTGCCCTTCAGAACCGCCACGCTCGATCAGGCGCTCTGCCATTTCGGCCTGTATTCGCTGACCTTCAATGGCGAGGCCAGCCACGATGTCATGGTTCTGGACCAGTTCCGGGCTTTTCGTAGGGAAGCACGCGAAACGGGTTTCGAGTATTTTCTGGAGGTCTTTAATCCCAACCAGACGGATATCGATCCCGGCGATTTCGGCGATTTCCTCAACGATATGATCACACGCTGTCTGGCAGGAATGCGTCGCGATGAAATGCCGCATCTGCTGAAAATTCCGTTCAACACGACGGAGAGCCTGTCGTCCCTATGCCGCTTCGACCCACGTATTGTGATTGGCATCATGGGGGGCGGAAGCGGCACCACACGCGACTGCCTGGAGTTGCTCGGACAGGCGCAGCAGGCAGGGGCAAGGGCCGCACTTTTCGGTCGCAAGATCCTGCATGCCGAAGACCCGGTATTGATGCTTGGCATGATGAGAAGCGTGACCGATGGTGTTCTAACGCCTGCTCAGGCCGTGGAATTCTACCATCAGGGTCTCGCGGAACAGGGGATGACACCGCGTCTTTGTGTCCGTGACGATTGTGAGATCACAGAATCACGGCTTTCAACATAACATCAGGCATAAATCGTCAAACCGCTGAAACAATACAATATACTCTCTAAATCTGCCTTTTCGGCCAACCCGTTCATATCAATGTGAACGATCATAGTGATATTTTCTCTATAAATATGTTAGAGCCTCCCATAGAGTAACATCAAGACGTTACGAACCGGCCGTCGCGCTGTGCAGAAAGAGGAAGCAATGCCCCAAAAGTCGCTCTGGGTCGGAACAAGCTGGAAGATGAACAAGGGGCCAGGGGCTGCCCGCGACGCGGCCGCCCGGATTGCCGACATGGTGGTGCCTGACACGATTACCCCTTTCGTCATTCCCCCGTTCACCTCACTCGAAACCGTCGCTGCCCGTCTTGAAAACACGGCCTGGCATGTCGGTGCGCAGAACATGCACTGGGAGGAAGAGGGCGCCTGGACGGGTGAAATCTCCCCTCGCATGGTACGCGAGTGTGGGGCAGACCTGATTGAGCTTGGCCATTCCGAACGACGGGAGCATTTCGGCGAGACCGACATCACGGTCAACCTGAAGGTGCGCGCTGCCATCCGTCACGGCCTGCGGCCGCTCATCTGCATCGGCGACAGCGCCGAGGAATATGATTTCAACGTGACGCACGAGACTTTGGCACGTCAGGCCAAGATGGCGCTACACGGTCTCACATCGAATGAAATCACTACGGTGCTTCTTGCCTATGAGCCAGTCTGGGCAATCGGCGCGAAGGGCAGGGCGGCCGAGCCGGAATTTGTCGATATTGCCCATAAGCGCCTGCGCCATGTGTTGATCGAACTCGTCGGAGAAAAGCAGGCGCGACGTGTGCCCCTTCTCTATGGCGGGAGTGTCTCGCTCGACAACGCCGCCCGTTACACGGCACTGAGCGATGTGGATGGTGTCTTCATCGGTCGTTCGGCCTGGGATCCCTCGGGGCTTGAGGCCATCATCAGGTCTGTTGCGTCATGAGCGGCGCGACCGGGGTCGAGAGCAAGGCCGTCTCGGCCAGACGACGCGAGATTCTGGACTACGTGCTCGAAAACGGTGGCGCGCAGATCGAGGAACTGGTGGATCGTTTCTCGACCAGCCGCATGACCATCCATCGCGACCTCCATGCCCTGTCCGAGCAGGGGCTGGTGCGCAAGGTGCATGGCGGTGTGACCATGCTGGCCAGCGGCGTAATGGAAACGAGCGTCGTCCATCGCATGCGCCGTGCCTCGCGCGAGAAACAGGCCATTGCCCGCCTCGCAGCAGGATTTATCAAGGCTGGCGATATCATCGCACTCGATGATTCCACCACTTCGCGCATCCTGTCTGAAAACCTGCCCTCAGGCATGCCGCTCACTGTGCTGACAAACAGCATGGGAATTGCAACGCAGATTGCAGGTGCACGCGATATCAGCCTGATATCGCTGGGCGGCAAATATCACCCCCGCTTCGATGCCTTTCTCGGCATCCTGTGCGAGCAGGGGACCAAATCACTCAGGGCCAATACACTCTTCATGTCCGTCTCTGCCGTGCGCGATCTCGGCGCGTTCCATCAGGAGCAGGAGATCGTCAAGTGCAAGATGGCCCTCATGGAAATTGTCGATCGTCGCATCCTGATGATCGACAGCCAGAAATTCGATGTTACCGCATTGAACCGTCTGGCCAGCCTTTCTGACTTTGATGTCGTGATCACCGATTCAGGTGTGTCCGAAAGCCAGAAGAGCCGAATGCTTGATGCTGGCATCAACCTGCATGTCGCCCATCTGGATGACGCAGCGCCCACCTCGCATTCTCCATCCCCCTGAAACACGATCAAGGAAAACGATCATGAAAATTGCAGTTGGTGGCGACAGCGCCGGTGAAGGTCTGGCCCAGCAGATCGTGGCCCATCTCAAGGCCAAAGGTGTCGATGCGGTCGATCTCTCGCGCCCCGTCGATGCGAAGAGCGAACTCTATTCCGAACTGAGCGAGCGCGTGGGTCACGCCATTCTCTCAGGCGAATATGAGCGCGGCATCCTGTGCTGCGGCACCGGTATCGGGGTTGCGATTTCGGCCAACAAGATCCCTGGTATCCGCGCAGCTCAGGCTCATGATGCGTATTCGGCCGAGCGCGCCGCCCTGTCGAATAATGCCCACATCATCACATTGGGCTCACGCGTCGTCGGGGCCGAACTGGCCAAGACGATTGTCGATTCCTTCCTGGCGAAAGAATTCGACCCGGCAAGCGCTTCCAAGAAGAATGTCGATGGCATCGACGCTCTTGATAAGAAGTATTCGCCAAACGCCTGCAAGTAATGGATTAACACGACCACATAAGGTCTGATTTCATGAAAAAAGTCCTGCTCGCTACCGCATCCCTCCTTCTCGCTCCGTTGGCCGCTCATGCGGCCCCGGAGAACGGGCCGATGCGTTTCGTCATGATACCGAAAGCCGTGCATCCCTGGTTCGACAAGGCCAATAATGGTGCCCAATCGGCTGCCCAACTGCTCAGCAAGGCAACCGGGCGCACCATCACGGTGGAATATCGTGCACCGCAAACGGCCGATGTCTCGACCCAGAACGACATCATCGAAAGGGCCATTGCGACACATCCCGATGGTCTGATCCTCGATCTTCTCGATGAGAAGGGCAATCGCTCGACCATGCAGGAAGCGGTTGACGAAAAGATCCCGATGACGGTGTTCGACTCCCTCCCTCCCGAAGGCATGGATATCACGGCAGTCGGGGCGGATTTCTGCGAGCAGGGCACTCTGGCAGCCGAGCGGCTTGCCAAGCTGATCGATCACAAGGGCGAGGTCGCCATCATGATGGGTGTACCAACCGCCCCCAATCATGCATTGCGCGCCCGTTGTGAACTCAAGGTGTTTGCCAAATATCCCGATATCAAGGTTGTTGCCACAGGCATCGACAATGACAGCATCGAGACGGCTCAAAAGCAGGCTTCGGCCATCATGCAGGCCCACCCCAATCTTGGCGGCTGGGTCGCCTGTGATGCGGCCGGCCCCGTGGGTATCGGCCAGGCCATTCGCGAGAGCGACAAGGTGGGCAAGGTCAAGGAAGTCGGGCTCGATAACCTGAGTGACATGCTCCAGCTCATCAAGGATGGCGTGGTGGATTCCTCCGCATCGAGCCGCCCTGAAATGCAGGGCTACTGGGCCGTAATCGCTGCCTGGCAGAAGGCGATGGGCCAGCAGACGCCCAAGAACATCGATACGGGCATCGACATCATCACCAAAGCGACTCTCTCCAAGTAAGCGATGGGAGCAGGGCCATGGTCCTTCTCAAGGCAACAGGCATACGAAAGACCTATCCGGGTGTCGTAGCGCTTGACCATATCGACCTGACCCTGGAACCCGGCAAGGTGCATATCTTTGCCGGGGAAAACGGGGCGGGCAAATCCACCCTCATCAAGACTCTTTCCGGCCTGGTCAGACCCGATGAAGGGACATTGGTGATTGACGATGCCGATACCCTTCGCGACCACAGGCTTTTCCGGCGGGTGGCCTATGTTCCCCAGGAACTCAATCTCTTCCCCTACCTGACCGTTGCGGAAAACATGTTCATGCCGTTCGCCCGCTCGGGCTTCGGCACAGTCACCGTTTCCGAAAAGGCCATGGAGGCCAAGGCCGCCCAGTATATCGCGCGTTTTGGCATTCATGCGCGCCCCGATCAGAAGGTCGCCGAAATCAGCGTGCCCGATCAGCAGCTCTTGCAGATTGCCCGCGCGGCCACACAGGAAGATTTCGGGGTCATGATCCTCGATGAGCCGACCTCATCGCTGACAGCCCGTGAGACAGAACAGCTTTTCCGTATCGTCTGTGATCTGCGCGACCGGGGCGTGGCCATCGTGTTCGTCTCGCACAAGATGGAGGAAATCTTCTCGCTGGGCGATACGGTCACCGTGCTGCGCAATGGTCGCAGTGTTGGCAGCTTCCCGATGGAGGGCATGACCGAAAACGAACTGATCCGCCTGATGTCGGGCAGTACGGTCAAACTGGACGAACAGTTCCAGTCCAATCCGGCCTCTCGCACGGGCGAGACGATCCTCAAGGTGGATAATCTGTGCGGGCCCGGGTTCGAAGATATCTCCTTTGAATTGAAAAGGGGCGAAATCCTCGGCTTCGCGGGTCTGGTTGGCGCGGGCCGTTCCGAGATCATGCAAGCCATGTTCGGTTTCCGCAAAGTCCGGAGCGGGCAGGTGACGCTGGATGGAAAGGTCATCGCCCCCAACAGGTCCGATAAAGCCGTCAAGGCAGGGATGATCTACCTCTCCGAAGAGCGTAAGCATCACGGTATCTTCCCGATGCTCAGTGTGCGCGAAAATATCGCGCTCGCCGTCACCGATGACATCTCCACAGGCGGGCTGATCTCCCCCAGGCGGGAGAAAGAGATCGTCCGTGAGATCATCCAGCGTTTCGATGTCCGCACCTCGTCGGCGGCGAAGAAGATCATGTTTCTTTCAGGCGGTAACCAGCAGAAAGCGATCATCGGCCGTGCCATGGCACGCAAGCCTCGCCTGCTCATATTCGATGAGCCGACGAAGGGCATCGATATCGGCACCAAGTTCCAGATCTACCGTATCATGCAACGCCTTGCGGAAGAGGGCGTCGGGATCATTCTCGTCTCGTCCGAAATGAACGAATTGCAGCGTTGCGCCACGCGCATCATCACCCTCTATTCCGGCCGTATCAACGGTTCCTTCGAGCACGACAAGACGGATGTCAGCACGCTGGTCGCCTCGATCATCGGCTCACCGGAGACCAGACATGTCGCATGAACCCTCAACGCTTCCTCAGGCCGACAGCACGGCGGTCGTGGCGGCCCCCGGCGCGGGCGCCCGCATCAAGGCTCTGGCGGCCAACCCGCTCTGCGGTGTGATCGTGGCGCTGATAGTCATCTTTGTCCTGTCCTGCTCGCTGTCATCGCACTTCCTGACCGCGTTCAACATGAAGATCATCGCGCGCTCGCTGGCTTTCGTGGGGCTCGTCACGATCGGTCAGGCCATATTGATGATCCTCGGTGAGCTCGATCTTTCCGTCGGTGCCATAGGCGGCCTCGCCGGGGTGGCGGGTGGCCTGCTCATGGTTCAGGCAGGCCTCAACCCGTGGCTTTCCCTAATTCTCTGCCTCGCGCTCGGCACGGGGTGCGGGCTGCTCAATGGCCTGCTCATCACAAGGCTGCGCCTGCACTCGCTGGTGCTGACCATCGGCATGGCCGGTGTCTATGGGGGCGCCAATCTGGTGCTCACCAAGGGCGTCGCCATTACCGGGATCCCGAGTGATATTGCTTTCCTTGGCCGTGGCATGATGTTCGGTCTGCCCGTGCCCTTCGTGATCCTGCTTGTCTGCCTTGCGATCGTTTCCTTTGTCATGATCCGCACCCCGCTGGGGCGCTATGTCTATGCCATTGGCAGCAATAATGCCGCTGCACGGATGCTTGGCATCAGGGTGGACGCCATTCGCGTCTGCGCTTTCGCAACGGCAGGCTTCCTTTCCGCACTGGCAGGTATCGTGATGGTCGCCCGCCTCGGAACAGCCCAGCCTTCCATCGGCGATACATGGGTGCTTGCCCCCATCGCAGCGGCCGTCATCGGCGGTGTCGCCACGACAGGCGGCCTTGGCAGCCCATTCGGCGCCGTGCTGGGTGCGGTCATCATCGGTATTATCGAGAACGTTATCGTGCTGTTCGGCATCTCGCCCTACTGGCAATCGATCGTCAGCGGCGGGATCGTCGTTGCCGCCATTTCCTTCGACTCAATCGCAAGACGCTATTTCAACCGCGAGGCCTGACATGGGGGCCCCTGCAGGGGCCCCCAGTGCCTTCATTGCGGACCCTATCGAGGATATTTTCATGACCAAGATCTGTGGTGACGCCGAAAATTTCGCGACATCGGCCCTGCGTGGCTTTGCCAGCCTCTATCGCGACATCGTCCAGCCGCTCCGTGGCGGCGTGCTGCGCAGTCAGCCCGGCGCCAAGGGCAAGGTGGCTCTGGTGGTCGGCGGCGGGTCCGGGCATTTCCCGGCATTCAACGGCTATGTCGGCACCGGCTTTGCCGATGCTGCTGTAGCGGGCGACGTCTTTGCTTCGCCCTCTACCCAGGCCATTTTGCGCATCGCCCGGCAGGCCAATCTGGGTGGCGGCGTTATCCTCGGTTACGGCAATTACGCCGGCGATGTGCTGAATTTCAGCATCGCCGCTGAGCGCCTTCGCGCCGAGGGGATCGATACCCGGATGATCGCCACGACAGACGACATTGCGAGCGCCCCCGCCGAGGAGGCCAGCAGACGTCGTGGCACGGCAGGCGATGTGCCTGTTTTCAAGATCACGGGGGCTGCGGCCGAAGCGGGTCTCACCCTCGACGAGGTCGAGGCGGTGGGCCAGCGCGCCAATCAGCGCACACGTTCTTTCGGTGTTGCCTTCGACGGGTGCACCCTGCCCGGTGAAACCGAGAAGCTGTTCCACGTTCCAAATGGTCGGGTTGCGCTCGGCCTTGGCGTTCACGGAGAGCAGGGCATTGATGAGCAGGATCTCATGCGCCCCGAAGCACTGGCTGCCATCCTGTGCGAGCGTCTTCTGAAGGAAGCGCCCCCCAAGGCGGGATCGCGCATCACGGCGCTCCTGAATGGCTTGGGCGGGACGAAATATGAAGAGCTTTTCGTGCTCTGGGAAGCGATCATCCCCTATCTCGAAAATGCCGGATATACCCTGGTCGCGCCCATCGCCGGGGAATACATCACCAGCCTCGATATGGCCGGATGCTCACTGACCATTACATGGCTCGATGAAGAGCTCGAGCGTTTCTGGTGTGCCCCGGTGGATAGCGCGGCATTTCGCCGCAACGCGGTGACCCGCGTGCAGGACCATGCCCTGTCGGTGCTGACAGATGCCCCGGCCGTTTACATGAAATCCCTTACCAATGCCGGACGCGATGGCGGTCGCTGTGTGGCCTCCATCATGGTCAAGCTCTCACACGCCCTGACAGAGGCCGAGGCCGAGCTTGGGCAGATCGACGCCCATGCGGGCGATGGCGACCACGGACAAGGAATGGCCCGTGGGGCGGCTGCTTCGGCCAAGGCCGCACTGGCCGCTGTTGAGGCCGCGGCGGGCCCTGCGACAGTGCTCGCAGCGGCAGCAGATGCCTGGGCGGATCGTGCAGGCGGCACATCGGGCGCCTTGTGGGGGGCAGGGTTGTTCGCCTTCAGCACAGCCTTCGATGACTCTGCCGTGCCCGATGCCCAGAGCCTTTCAACCGGCCTGCGGCGCGCAATGGAAAAGATTACAGCCCTTGGCAAGGCGAAGCCGGGTGACAAGACCCTTATGGATGCACTGGTCCCCCTCGTGGAACGCTTCGAGCAGGGTCTGCGCCAGGGAGAAAATGTCTCGAAAGCTTGGAACGAAGCCGCCAAGGCATCAACCACCGCAGCCGAGGCAACAAAAGACCTCCTCCCGCGATTGGGTCGCGCACGCACCCATGGCGAGCGCAGCAAGGGCTATCCTGACGCCGGCGCGATTTCCATGGCGCTCAGCGCCCGTGTCGTGGGTGAGGCGCTTGCCTCGCTCTCTGTGAAGTAACATCGCAAGGTGAAACACGGTGGCTCACAAGGCCCCCGCCTGTACGATTAACTGAAGCAAGCTGGAAAGGGGGGGCTCTCATGCCCCCCTTATTCACGTTCTGTGCCCAACTTATCCACAAGCTTGCCCACGAACGCATCCACCAAATCTGTGGGTAACGTGATAAGCGGCGGAAGAACGCCCCTTCGACGGATACCCGGCGCGTCACGCCTTAGGGGGAAGAGGATCCTTCTGTGGCAAAACGGGAGTTGTGCCGGGAGTAGAACCAGTAGGTCGCAAATCCAAGCCCAGCATAAGCGATCAGCAATAGGGCCGGGACCGGATTGCCGTGCATCAGGGCGCGGGCCATGTCGGCAAAAAGCGGAGCAATCATCACGAGGCAGAACAGGATACCCAGTGTCGGGGTGACGCCAATCCACCATCCCCTGATGGTGACGCCCCCCAGCGGAACACTGAAGCTTCTTGGCATATCGGGGTGCTTGTTGCGCTGCCAGATAACCGTGAAGCACACAATACCGAAGGCGGCTGCCGTCCCGATGCTGACAAGATCGCTGATCACGTCAATCGGCAATGTCGCCGTGGCAAGAGCTACCAGAATACCCAGCAGGATCGTCCCGGTCCAAGGCGTATGGTAGCGCTTGTGCACATACGCAAAGATCGGGGGGAGCAGCCCGTCACGGCTCATGGCGAAGAAGATGCGTGTCTGCCCGTAGAGCAGTCCCAGCAATACCGAGCAAAGCCCGATCGTGGCGCCGAGATTGACGAACAGGGCGAGCCAGGGCCGATGCATGGCGCGCACGGCAATTGCGAGCGGGTCGGCCACATTAAGCTGCTGATAGGGCACAATACCGATCAGGATGGACGCCACACACACGTAAACGATCGTGCAGATCACAAGGCTGCCGATAATCCCGATCGGAACATCCCGGCGTGGGTTGCGCGCCTCGGCTGATGCTGTCGAGACAGCCTCAAACCCGACATAGGCAAAGAAGATGATCGAAGCCGCACGAAACATGCCGGGGATGCCGTACTGGAACCCGCCGCGATATTCAGGAATGAACGGGTGCCAATAGGAGGGATGCAACGCAAAAAGACCGCATACGACAAACAGGAAAAGCACCCCGACCTTGATGAATACGATCACCGTGTTGACGCGTGCTGATTCCTGTACGCCGCGCACGAGACAGGCCGTCACCACCGCAATGGCCAGCGTTGCGACAAGGTCGAACCGCCAGCCCGAGGTGATGGCCATACCTCCGCTTCCCGGCACGGTCTGGAACGTCGCCTGACTGAGTGCTGCCGGGACATGCATGTTGAAGCTTGAAAGCAGGCTCGTGGCGTAACCCGACAGGCCGGACGCAACAGCGGCACAGGAGATGCCGTATTCAAGCAGCAGCAGCCACCCGACCGTCCAGGCCGCTTTCTCACCCATCGACACATAGGCGTAGGAGTAGGCCGATCCCGACACAGGCAGGCTGGAGGACAGTTCGCCGTAGGAGAAGGCCGTAAAGAGACAGGCCAGCGCCGCAATGATGAACGAGACAAGAATGGACGGCCCCGCATACTCGGCGGCAGCGGTGCCGGTCATGACATAGATGCCGGCGCCGATTGTGGAGCCGACACCGAGCATCACAAGCTGCGTGGCCGTCAGCGAGCGCTTGAGCCCATTGGTTTCGTAATCAGCCGTGACCTGTTCGAGCGTCTTGCGTCGGCTTGCGGAGTTCGATGCGGAGGGTGGAGGTTCGGCCAGGTCAGGAATGATACTAATCGCCCATAGTGGAAAAGCCGATCATGCCGGATCGGCTGTCAAAGTGGAAATTATTTCGTTATCAAAAGAGAACGAGTGCGACGAGGGAGACGGCACCGGCTCCCATGCAATAGAAGGCGAAGGGCGACAAAGCCCATCGCTCATGATTGCGGAAATAACGCAGCAGAACGGCCGTGCTGATGAGCGCCGTCACACCCGCCGCGATAGCCGCAATGATGGAAATGCGGATCATGTCTGGGCTGACACTCATATGACGGAGCTGCCACGCCTCATGCACTGTCGCCGCCAGAACCGCAGGCTGCGCCATGAGCAGCGAGAACCGGGCAGCCGTCTCATGATTGAGCCCACAGACAAGCCCCGCATTGATGGTCGAACCCGAACGCGAGATGCCGGGGAAGAGTGCCAGACACTGCCACAGCCCGATGACCACCGCATCGCGGGCCGACATATCGGCAATGGCACGCTGGGGCATACGCCCCTTGTAAGACCGCATCCACTCGGTAACGAGCAGGATCACACCGTTCAGGATCAGGAAGATCGCCACAGCAGCAGGCGTACCGAAAATGACCTTCAGCTTGTGCTCGAACGCCGCACCGAAGATGACCACCGGAATGGTGGCCACAACCAGAAGCACCAGAATACGGATAGCTTCCTCTCGACGAGCCGCACCATGCATGCCGATTGCACCGGTAAAAATGGCCAGCCAGTCACGCCAGAAGAAGCAGAAAAGCGCAACCAGTGTGCCAAAATGCAGCATCGTCAGAAATGGCAGAAACAGCTCGCTCCGCTCGTCCAGATTCCAGTGAAGCAGGGCGGGAAGGAGGACTGCATGGCCGAGACTGCTCACGGGGAAGAGTTCGGTCAGTCCCTGGACGATGGCCAGAACCAGTGCTTGAAGCAGCGTCATGTCAGCTCAGTATGAAATAAATGTTTCCATCTCCTGCCTCACTGCGGCACGGATCGCAAGCCCGCGCTTGACCGTCACCGCAACTCGGGCGAAGAGTTCCGCTGATATAACAGGCAGGTGACGCAGATATGGCAGCAAAAAACCGGGGCGGCGCGATTCTGGCCAGCACAATGGTGCTGGCTATCGCAGCGGGCTTTGCTGTCTTTGCCGTGGCGCAGCGACACGGCCCGTCAGGAGACACACAGAAGCTTCATGCCCGCTTCGTTTCTGCCAATGGACTGGACGCGGGCGCTGCCGTCGTGCTGGCGGGTGTTCGCGTCGGCACAGTCCAAAAAATCAGCCTCGACCCGGCTACACAGATGGCACAGGTCGATTTCTCCATCGACCGCCATCTGTCCCTGCCTTCAGACACGATCCTGACCATCGCGGCCCCGACGATGACCTCGGAAAACGCCCTGGCCATCGAGCCTGGCACGTCCCGCGAGCGTTTGCCCTCTGATGGCACCATCACCAATACCCAGGCACCCACTTCGCTTGAGCAGCAGGTCAGCAACTATATCTTCGGGTCCGGCATCCAGTAGGCCGCATCGCCCCTGAATGAGGGTGATCCAACAAGGCGGGCAGGGGGGGCTTGGGCATCCTGCGCGGGCTTGTGCGCGTATCCACGACATCCGCAAAGGTTGTCCGGCCTGACAACCAAGGCGGTATCATCAAAACGCCACGAAGCAGAAGCGCGGGCGCTCAGGACGACTGCCGTCGATCTGCACCCGATACTGTCGAATACCCTTAGTCATTAAGGGGGTAGAGTGCGAGAAGGCGTCTTTGCTTGCGCCAGTAGCGCAGCATCGTATAGGCCCCGCAGGTTTTCCAGCCTTGTGCCCTATTCATCGCCCCGACACGAAACGCCATGCGATAGTGATAGAATTGCGCGCGATACGCCTCCCACAGCGTCGTGCGTGAATCCCATATATGTGTGGCCTCGGATCCGACGCCGTTGAGTTCGATGATCTCGAAATCCTCACCGTGTCGCAGAGCCTCGATCGAGGCCGCCTTGACGTCGATACGACCGAAATGGAATTCGCGGATATCGCCGATGATCTCGTCAAGGCGACGTGTGAGCGCGGGGGTGGCATCGGCGCAACCGTTGCGGAAGATAGAGCCCTTGCAGTGGTTGCCGGTAAAGACAAGCTGCACCGGCTCCCCCTTGGCGGGAACCGTGTCGAGACGATCCTTCAGGCGCGGCAGATAGATGTCGGGCAGCAGATTGGTTCGCGTATCGCGCGCAATGAGCTCGCGTATGGTTGCAACTCCGTCTCCCTCAAGGATCGGCGCTTCCTTGTAGGTGATCGAGGTGACGCGCCCTGAGGAAGCGCCCGGCTCACAGATATAGAACAGTCCGGCCTCGACAGGCCCGGTGGCGAGTGCCTGCGCCATGATACGCACATTGGAAGGGAACGTCTCGAGCACCCCGAGCAGCGCGTCCTCACTCTGGACGAGCTTCACCCCGGTTCCGTTGCACCCGATATCCGGCTTGATCACGGCTGGGAAATCGATGCCCTTCGTCCTCATGGCGGCGACCAAGTCACGCGCATCGTCATTGCGGCGTCCCTTGCGCAGCATCTGCGTGACATAGGGCGCGATCCAGCGTGTAGCGACCGGACCGGCCAGATCGAGAATACCGCTCTTGCTTTCGCCACAGAGCCCGCCCGTTTCGATCAGGGGGTTCGCCGCACTGGGTACGCTGAAATCGCCATAACGCAGGCCGAGACCGATCCAGTACAGAACGATCGGCGTATAGAAGATCGACCCGGGCCAGAACTCGAACAACGAGAGTGGATGCGGCTCCTTCTTTGTTTCTCCCTGTCGGGTTGCGGTCTCTGCGTCCATGCCAGTGTCATCGCAATCGGAAGAGTCGGGCAATCTGTAAGTCGTCTGAAGCATCTGCCACTCAGTCACTGAAAGTCTGGAACCGGGCAATCAGGCGCCCGACGAAAAGGATGGTCAGTATGAACCCCGCGATGCCAAACCAGCGCCAGCTCGCCATATGGACGGACATCCAGCCACCCACATGCAACGACACACTGAAAAGGAGCGAGGTCCAGATCAATGTAGCGACTACCGCGCTGGCCGCAAACGCGCCGAATGGTGCCCGGAAAAACCCGCAAGCCGTATAGAGCGGCAGACGGGCCCCGGGGATGAAACGGCTTATCACGACGGTGCGTACGACGTTGCGGTGAAACCAGCTGCGCCCCTTGTCGTGACGCGGCATGGTCAGCCAACGCCGGGCAGGGGGCCATTTCGCGCCCACAGCACCCAGGCCGTAGAGCCCGAGATCGCCCACAGCCACGCCGATATAGAGGGAGACAAGCGCCAGCGCGACGCTGATACGACCATCATCCACCGCCATGGCCGCGATCATGGTCGTGGCATCCTCGAGGATGAATGTGCCGATGATGACAGCCATCCCCTTGGACCACCATGCCGCACCGGCGATCGAGAGAAGGTGGTAGAGTGAACTGGTATGAAGAGGGGTGCCGTCGGACATGGCGCATCATGTGCCACGGCAACCCCCAAAACGCCAACAGGGCAATTGCGAATTGCTCCCGACTTGCAGCGTTCGATTGTAACGCCCGGCGGCGGAACGTCGATGCCGTAACCTATTGAAGATTTACAAAGCAGCCGCCATCGACCAGCAGGGCGGCACCCGTGACATAGCTGGCGAGTGACGAGCCTAGAAAGACGATTGGCCCTGCCAGGTCTTCCGGCTCGCCCAGCCTGCCGAGAGGGATGCGCGCGATCATCGCGCTGGCCTTCCCCTCAACGGCTAGATCCTCCTGATTGATTGGCGTCCTGATGGTACCGGGCAACACTGAGTTGCAGCGAATGTTATGTGGCCCCAGAGCAATGGCTGTTGACTGCATCAGCGAGTGAACGCCGGCTTTGGTGGGCGTGTAATGTGTCTGGAATTCCCCTCCAACCAGAGCCGAGATGGACGACACCGCAATGATCGCCCCACCGCGCCCCTGTCTGACCATCTGATTGGCCGCAGCCTGCACCATGAAATAGGCCCCGAGCAGATTAACGCCGATCGTCTTCTTCAACACGTCCGGCGGAAGGTCGAGAAAGGCGTGGAACGGGCAGATCCCGGCATTGCTAACAAAAACGTCCAGACCGCCCAGTTGTGACTCGATAGCGCTCATGAAACGGACTGCCGTTTCCGGCTCGGCCACATCGCCCTGCAGGTACAAGGCGCGCCGCCCGGTTAGCTCGATCTCATCGAGAAGACTGCGAACAGTCTCGGGGGCCACGATATCGGTTATGGCGACGTCAGCGCCCTGCCGCGCTGCTTCCAGGGCCGCCGCCTTGCCGATGCCTGAAGCGCCACCAGTAATTGCGAATACCTTGCCTTCGAGCAGCATCGTCTCGTCTCCTTCTATCCGGTCGCGTGTCGGGCCTGCGCATCCTGGCCTTGACGGAAGCAAGTCGCGTTGCAGCCCAGTCATACCTCAATGCCCCCCCCTGAACCCTGACTTCCGTTTGATGGACCAGGTTCAGGATTGGCCCTTGCGAGCCAGCCGGGGGTGCTCCCTCAAATCGCGTTGTAGCGGCGGCGGAGCACCATGCTCAATTCAGCTCTGCGCGAGCCCCGAAGGCGATGGACATGATACTCCTGAGGGAAAAGCAATGCTGATCATTAGCTACTCCGGCGCGTAAGCATTCCGCCCGACCGGCCCAGTTCCCCTGTGCCAAACCTAGAGCGGCAGGATCTGGCGCAGATAGTCGCGATTACGGGCCGCAACACTCAGGCCGTCGCCACCATAATGCTCGACCAGGAACGGGCTTGAATACCCGTACTCGAGCGCCATCGCGATGGCGGCTCGGTAGCTGATCACACCCTGCTCCATCGGCGCTGGCGCGGTAACGATCCTCCCGGTCGTCGCATCTTCGGTGCGCAAGTAGTTCTTCACATGCCAGTAGCGCAGATAGGGTGCGAGCTTCACCATCATGCTGTGCCAGTGCTCGACCGGACGATGCAGCCGCACAAGGTTGCCAATATCGGCATTGATCCCGCAGGCCGGGTGATCGACATCCTGGATGAAGCGAACGCTGGACTCAGCCGTCCCGAGATAGGTGTCCTCATACATTTCGAGCGAGAGCGTCACGCCCACGCTTGCTGCATGGTCGGCAAGTTCGCGGATACGTGAAACTGCCTTTTGCCACACAGCCTTATCCTCCGGGTCGCGATGACCCTGAGCGGTCCAGAACCAGAGTGCCTTCTTCTGGGCATCGTTCAGCGCTGTTGCGAAGCCTACCGCGATTTCACTTGCGCCCATCTCCGGCGCCACATCGATCACCCGATGGATATAGGCCAGATAGGCATCGGCCTTCGCCGGGTCAGGATCAATCACGGAGCGTCGCGAGGTCGAGATTGCAGGGATGGTCAGGCCGGCATTGGTGCAGAGCGCCAAAAACTCGCGTCGGCGTGCTGGCGTCAGGTCTGCCACACGCAGCCAGCTATCTGTCGGGTCGATTTCCGTGAATCCTGCACGGGACACTTCTGATATCGCCTTGGCCCACCCCTCGGTGGGTTGATCCTGCACCGAACTGCCGTCTGCCAGAACGGCGGGATACTGGATCATGGCCGCAGCAATCGGCCAGTTTTTCGCGTTGTAGCGGTGTTCTGATTTATTGTCTGTTGCTGTGGATTGGGGGGTGGGGGCGTTCTCAACCGGGGCGGACATGATCACATTCCTTGCAACGATGCGTCCGGCACATTGAGAGTCGGCACCAGACGCGGCCAAGCAAAGACGGTGCAGATGGTCTTGTCGATCAGAGTTATCCGATGCCGCTATCGGCTTTTCCGATAGCCCGCTCCCGTAAAGCGTCCCACACGAACTGTGCTGCGGGTGACAGGGCACGGTCTCGCATCCGGATGAGATGATAGGGCCCGATGATATCAGGCAGCGAAACCGGCAATTCGCCAATCATGCCCGTCTTTTCGAACATCCTGAAAAGTGAGCGGGGCAGTACCGAGACCATGTCGGATTGCGTAAGCAGGTCGATCGTCGCGAGAACGGAGGACAGTTCGGTCAGGCGCTGGGGCATGGGCAATCGCGCCATCGTGAATATTCCCTCGAATGCACGGCGGAGCGGGCTGGGCTGCATCTGTACGATCCATCGCTGGTGTATCAGCGCATTAAGGTCAAGCGCCTCCGCCTGAAACAGAATATTGTCGCACCCTGCAACTACCAGGAGCGGCTCATCGGATATCTCCTCAATGGTGAGGAGATCATGGCCAATACCCTCCATTGGGCGGCCTAATGCGATATCAATCCGCCCCGATTGCAGAAGGGCCATGAGATCATCGCTGGTGGTCACCCTGAGGGTAAGACTGATTTCGGGGTGGCTGCGCGTTGTTGACGCCAGAACCGGGGTCACAATTTCATGGAGTGCGGCGCCAATCGCGCCAATACTGACAGTCCCTGTCAGCCCGCGTTTGACGGCCTGGAGATCCTCACGCAGGCGCCCGAGATCAGCCAAAATTTTTTCGGCGTGACGTATCGCAACCCGTCCGGCGTCAGTCGGAGTCAGACCGTGGGAATGCCGCTCAAAGAGCTGTGCGCCGAGGTCATCCTCCATATCCTGCAGCAGCTTGGATGCGGTAGGCTGCGACAGGTTGAGTGAGCGCGCCGCACGGTTGAGCGACGGCTCAAGGCTGATCTGCTGCAGAAGCAGGAGCTGCCTGAATTTCAGCCGGAAGATAAGCGCGTCCATCATAAGCAGAAGGTGACGGCTTTGCTGCCCTCTGTCACCTCACAACCGTACCGTCAGAGCACGGCATGAATCTTGAAGCCGATTGCATCGACCTGCGGTTTGTCCGCCTGCAGATTGGTGCGCCAGATATGCTGATAGTCAGGCTGGATCGAAAACCCACGGAAAGCATGGATGCTGTAGGTCGCCTCGAACGTCATCAGATGGCTCTGCGGGTAGGTGGCAGAACCCGGCAGGGGAAGTCCGCGCCGGTATCGTATCCATTGTGACGCCACAAGCTGGCGACTGGCGAAGGTCTCTGACCACTCGAGGCCAAACGTATCTTTCGGACGTGACGGAATGATCCCGCGATCGACAATCCCGGCATAGACCTGCCAGTCATACACACTGTTCTGGCCCTCGCTTTTCGTCGCACCCGCGAGCGCATAGAGCCCCTGCAACGGGCCATGGCCATTGCGTATGAGCATCTGGTCACCTTGCAACCATATCTGCGTCTTGCCATTGGTCCAGCGATAGGGCTGACCCGATGCGGCAGCGGGATTCATATTGCTGTCGTAATAGAGATCCCGATAATTCGATGAATCATAGGCAACGCCAAACTTGTAATGCCCGACAAGCTGGTTTTTGCCAAAAGACGGGATCAGACCGATCTCTGTTGGCACGTAAACGCCGGTATAGAGCTCTGTACCCATCCGGAAACCCGTGCGGTCATACTGGTTGGAATTGAGATACGGATTGACGCCGTATAATCCCGACTGGACATAAATGCCGTGCAGCGGCCAGTAACGCACACGCGTTCCCCAGGTCGAGCCCGGATAGGTGCCATAGCCCGCGGCTGTGCGCGTCAGCGATTTCGGGATGCCGCAATTGGATTTGTTCATGAAGGTGCAGAACAGGGGCGAATTGGCGAAGTCGATATTGACGGGCATCTTGCCCAGCGCGATCTGCATGCGATTATGCAGCAAATCCTGCGTGCCATACACATAGACAAGATGCACCCCGACATTGCCGCCGCCGCCATAGATTTCCTGAAAACCGTTCAACGAGCGTTCACCCAGATCGGACGCCAGATTATGCCCGGCACGATTGACGATGACTGCATGGGTAATGAACCCTTGCCACCCCACAAGTCTGGACCAGTCGAGATCAAGCTCAACGCCAATCTGATGGGCGTAGCCCGCGTCGCCTGCATGTCCGGCATTGAGCACCATGGCACTTTCACTGGTATAGTCAGCCACAATGCCAATGCCTGTGCGATTGAGGCGCTTAATCAGCCGTTCCCACGGCAGAACCATGCTTTCAACCGGGGGCGTGAACGCCGTATTGGCATAGGACGTCGGTGTATCAAGGGCAAAAAGCGGCGCGGTTTCAGAGATCGGCCCGCGATACTGCGCCCAGGCATTCTGGGTCAGGGCGAGGCATAAGAGGCCGCACCCCAGGCCCGCCGGGAGGAGCCCCGCGCGACGGACGAGCGGGTTCATTGACCGCGCGACTGGCGCGGTCCTTAGCAAGAAACTCGTTTTCATGAGCGTCTATCCTTGCCTGCGCCTCAACGTGCGCAGATCACGGTCACACAGCCTGCTGCCCAACCCCACGCAGGCTTTTCACCTCGTGGTTGCAGGCGCTGGTCTGGCGCTGCCTAGCTTGCCGGTTCCGCTTCGCGTGCCGCTACAGGCGCCGATGACGCAGGAACTGTTGCAGGGAACACAGGCGTCAATAACGGGGTACCTGCGAAATGAGCCACCAGATTATCCAGCACGAGCCGCCCCATAGCGGTACGCGTCTCGATGGTGGCGCTGGCGCGGTGCGGTTGCAGCACGACGTTACCCATGGTCGTGAGCGCCTGCGGCACGCGCGGCTCATCAGCAAACACATCGAGCGCGGCGCGGCCAAGCCGCCCGTCCTGAAGCGCCCTGACAAGGGCCTCCTCATCGACCACGCTGCCACGCGCCACGTTCACCAGAAGCCCCTCCGGCCCGACAGCCTCGATAATGGCCTCACTGATCAGATGGCGGGACTGCGCCCCGCCTGAGGCCGCAACAACCAGAACGTCGCTGGCTTCAGCAAGCGCCTTAAGGTCTGCCACGAACGGAATCCCCGGCAGGGAGAGGTCCCTGCGGCTGAAATACGAAACCGGCATGGAGAAGGCCTGCGCCCGCCGCGCGATGGCCTGCCCGACCTGACCCATGCCCACAATGCCGAGTTTCGCCCCGCTGACCTTGCGCGATAGCGGCAATCCCTTGCTACCCCATAGCCCTTGTCGCACCAGCGCATCGCCGGGCAACAGGTCCCGCAGGGCTGACAGTATAAGGGTCATCGCGAGATCGGCCACATCGTCGGTCAGAACATCACGCGTGACGGTCACGGCGATATTGCGGCGCGTAGCCTCGACCAGATCCACCGCATCCGTACCGATGCCGTTAATGGTGATGATCTCCAGATCGGGCAGCGCGTCCATCAGCTTGCGAGGCAGCCCCGTACCGCCGCCGGTCACCACCCCGCGTATCGATACGCCCGAAGGAAGCGTCTCACCATTCCAGCGATGAAGCACGTAGCCTTGCTCAAGCTCGGCTTCCACAAATGGCATCATGGGTTCGATAAGAAGGATATGAGGTTTCACGGGAATGTCCTATCTCTGGAAGAAAGTCTGGGTCCGACCCGATTGACGGGTTAATTTGTGCCTGGTGAGCCGATGTCAGCACGTCGTTCAGGGTAACTCGACCGTAACGGGGGGAAGATGGGCGATCCTTGCCGTGGCCGTCATGCCCGGTGGGACGAAAATGGTGTCGGTCATCGATCCCGTTGTGATCATGCAGCCCGCCATAAGGGGGATACCTCTGTCCATTGCGTGATTGGCCAGCCAGACCAGCAAACGACGCGGATCGCCCGCCGAATTGCCCCCGATATGCTCGATCACACGACCATCACTGAAGGCGAGGCGAACCGTATCGCAAAAAGGGCTGAGACGTTGCCACGCCTTCGCGCCTTGGCCGATAACAAGTGCGCCGTGGCTCGCCTGATCAGCCAGATGCACGAGCCGTGGCTGGGAGCCGGGCCGCACAAAACGTGTGTCGATGATCTCGATGGCGGTATGGACACTGTCGATGGCGTCCATCACCTCGCCAAGCGACCAGGGCTGGTCGCGCCATGGCAGGTCACGGCCGAGACGATAGACGATTTCCGCTTCCACCCCGCGATGACGACACAGACCCGGTGCCAGCGTCGTATCGCCGTTAAAGAGGGTCGCTTCATGCAAAGGCGCTGCGAACGGAAGCCCGGTGGGCGAGGGCGCGCCAACTTTCCAGCCCATGATGTTGCCCTGATCAACAATCAGAGCAGCAGCAACAGCGTCCTGTATGCGATAGGCGTCGTCCTCTGTCCGTGGAACCTCGCTGTCGTCCAGCGCCTGCAGCGGGGCGCGTGTATGGCGACCACTCAACAGACGCACAGCAGCTGACGCCGTATCGCAGACAAGGGAGATCTCACCGGGAGGTGCGAGGTCGAGCGTGATCATGCGGAAACTCCCGATCGATCATGAAGGTAAACACTATGCGGTGCGATGAGGCACGGACTCACAACAGCCCATGCGAAGGCCATAATCGCGTATCTGAGGCTCTTCACAGCGCATCTTCCTGCGCCATCAGATCGCGTCCTCTGGTTTCCGGCACATAGAAAGTCGCGAGGATGGCAAGGCATGCCAGAAAGACGACATAGACGGACAGCGGGATCCAGGCGTATTTGCCACTCCCGACGCCGCCAATATGAAACCTTGCGAACATCGCGATGAGAAATTGCCCGACCATTGGCGACACGCCACCCGCGATGACGGAAGAGAATTCGCGTGTGAACGAGACAGCCGTGTAGCGATGGCGCAGCCCGAACATTTCGGGCAGCAGGGCCCCTTGCGTGCCGAACATTCCCCAGGTTGCTACCCCGAGCGCGAAGGACAGGGCGATCGCCGAGGGTATAGGGTGGCCCTGACTGAATACATACCAGACAGGCAGGGCGCTGACGGCCTGAAGCAGCGCGAAACCACGATAGACACGCACACGCCCCAAGCGATCACTCAACCACCCTGCAACGGGGATGGTCACTCCGCCCACAAGTGCTGCGCCAATCAGGACCAGGGTGCCCCACTGGCTGTTCATGCCTATTGTGTGCACGAGATAGCTGATCGCGAGCACCTGATAGATCGACGAGCCCCCGTTTTCGGCCATGCGTAAACCCATTCCCGCCAAAATCGGCCGCCATGAGGCCGTCAGCGTCTCACGCAGCGAGCCGGTCTCGTCATGACGCTCATCTTCCTTGATCTTGGCGAAAGTCGGTGACTCCTTGAGCCTCATGCGCATGTAAAGCGCGATGAGAAGCAGGACAGCACTGCCGACAAAGGGAACACGCCAGAGCATGGTCTGGGTGATATCCGGGACACCGGTCAGCATGGCATAATAGATGAGCCCGGCCGCGACCGTCCCGATCTGGATGCCTAGAAAGGGCAGGGCCGCGTAGTAGCCACGACGCTTGCGCGGGGCACACTCGGTCATCATGACGGCAGCCCCTGCCTGCTCCGCGCCCGCGCCGAAGCCCTGCGCCATACGCAGGAAAACGAGCAGAAGGGGCGCCATGATGCCGATGCTCTTGTAAGTCGGGATAAGGCCGATAAAGGCGCTGGCAAGCCCCATCAGCGTGACAGTGAGCAGCAATACGCGCTTGCGACCGTAGCGATCGCCCAGACGACCAAAGAAGATCCCGCCTAGAGGACGCACCGCAAAACCGATAAAATAGGTGGCGAAGCTCGCCACCAGACCGAGGCCGGGAATATTGCTCGGGAAAAAGAGCGGGGCGAAGATCAGGGCAGAGGCGAGGCTATAGAGCGCAAAGTCATAGTACTCCATCGCGCTGCCAATCGAGCATGTCCAGGCGGCACGGCGTAGTTCCTGCGGCGACATCTCGGGGCGAAGCGCGTCGTTGGCCTCGGTTTGGGGAGAACGCATGGCGACCGTTGCGCTGTTTCGCTGAAGAGCCAGACTCACCATCAGACTTTCTCCGCATTGTGAGGAGACACAATGTGGAGGTCATCGCCGGGGCGCTGAACGAGGCTCGACGTAAGATGGAATAAAATCATCACATACCGCCTTGCTTCACTCCATCGACCGCCGCGATACCATTTAGATCGATCCAAAAGAAAATCATCAGACGATCTCGGAGGCTTAACCGCGGGGATGGAGGAGACTTTTGTGGAACTTACAATTCTGTAATGACTGTTGAACGCTTTTTCGAAACAAAAGTCACACCTTAAATGTGACACATCTATCAATGATCTGTGATGCGGCGTTAAATCGCTGACACGATCGGACCTGGCTGATCACGCGCTTTCACGCAAAATCAGCTCCGGCGCGATGACTTGCTTTTCCTCGCGCCGCGCAGGTCGTGTCATCCGCTTTTGAAGGAGGCGCGCCGCAGCAGCCCCGACCAGCCGTGGCATCGTGGCGATCGTGGTCAGCGCGGGATAAGAGGCAGAAGCTGCGGGAAGATCATCCATGCCGATCACGGCAAAACCGCTTCCTACATGGTTGCCCACCACGACACCGCGCCGACGGAGCTGATTTATCAGCGCGAGCGCCATGATGTCATTGTAGCAGATGGCAGCTTCTGGCGGTCCAGGAGAGTCCAGAAGAGCATCAACCTTACGCTCATCGTAACGGCTGTCACGCGTGCCATCGATGATCGCCACATCCAACAGACCCAGGCGCGCCGCCGCCTCATGGAATCCCTGTACGCGCGCCAGAGCTGCGGAATGCGTTTCCATATTCCCCACATAAACCACCCGCCTCCGCCCTGTGTCGACGAGATAGGCGAGGGCCGCATCGATCCCGGCAGCATAATCGACTGTCACGTAGTCACGCTGGGCGCCAGGCACCTCACGCAATACCTGAACAAAGGGCAGGCCGAGCCGGTCCAGCTCCGCTATCAATGCGGAATCACTGCCGATCGCCGGGCAGATGATCAGGCCGTCGATGTTGTGTTCACGCAAGCGCTGGATCTGCTTCGCCTGTCGTTCCGGCGACTCACCGCTATTGGCGATGAATGACACGATCTCTTGCGCGTCATTTACCTCCTCCACGCCTGCAGTCAGCGTGCTGAAGAATGGATTGGCGATATTTGACAGCACAAGGCCGATGGTTCCCGTGCGGTTCTGCCTCAGATTGGCTGCGCCACGATTGTAGATGTAGCCAAGGCTATGCATGGCGGCCTGGACCTTTTCGCGCGTCGCCGCGGCAACCAGTGGGCTGTTGCGCAGCACGAGTGAGGCCGTCGCGCGTGAGACACCGGCCTCGCGCGCGACATCGAGCAGATTGACGGACACACCGCTCTGTTCAGACTTCATGCGTTAAAGACCTCACGGCTCGATAATGATCGGTTAACAGAAAAGACGATATAACGGAGAAGTATCTGCTGGATCTCAAGAGAATCACCGCGAATCCCGTGTCAAAATTCAGGACTTGTGCGGTCAACATACTGACAATCCACGGGCAATATTTTGCAAACATATTGAATTTCATCATTATCGTTTTGTAATACTCTGCAAACCTATGATTTCTATGCAGTTTGTCACTGGACCACAGGATAACCGCGTCATAGAAGCTGCCTCATGTTTTGACTGTCCCGGTGCGAAATCATCCAGAATGGTTACGAAACGGTAAACAGGAAACGATCATTAACGATCACTCCGGCGATGAGCCAATACTAGGCTGATATCCGGACCATGTTGCAAGGCATTGGCGGGAAATACGCCTCCCGCCATCAAAAGCGCTCAACGCGCGTAGCGATATTTTATTTTGGGGGATTCTCTCTTGGCAAAAGCAGCCCGGTCCCGGACGACCACCACCCGTAAGAAGAATCAGACAGACACCTCTGCTTCTGCCCAGGCAGGCGTCAAGACGCCCTCTACCGCGACTGACCTGCTCGATCAGGTTTCCGAGGTCGCTGCACCGGTGGCGGACGAAGCTCCGGTAACGTCGCCAGCCCCGGTAGCCGAGCCAGCCGAACCTTCAGGTTGCGGGTATCCTGCCGAGGCTCTTTACTTCGATGCCAACTGGTATCTCGCCGCGTATCCCGATGTCGGAGCCTGCGGTCTGGACGCGGTCGAGCACTTCATGACGCATGGCTATCTCGAGGGCCGCGACCCCAATGGCCATTTCAGCGTCGCTGAATATATTGCTGCGAACCCGGACATTCCCTTGACGATCAATCCATTCCTGCACTTCATCATGCATGGTGCTGCCGAGGGTCGAAAGCTTCATCCCTGAGCTGAACCGGGGGTGGCACCCTCTGGAAAATAAATAGGCAAGGATGACACTGGTGCTTACCCGACGCTCTATACTGGCCGCGACAGCGGCCGCCCCCTGCCTGTACGGGACCAGCCTTGCCGGAACGCTTGGGCACAAAGGGAGTGCCCATGTTCATAAGCAGGCTACTTCCGCTGCATCGGGCAGCAGTTATGCCGCGTTTCTCGACACTCTGCGCAGCGAGGCCATCGGTAAGGGAATCGCCGCCTCGACTCTGTCGCGTGCCTTCGCCCTGACACGCGAGCCCAATGCGCGCGTTATCAAGCTTGACCGGCATCAACCGGAATTTACCCTGACCTGGGCGCAGTATCGCGAACGTGTGATCAGCACGACACGCATCAGCCAGGGGCAGGCCGCTTATCAGCAGCGTGCGCAGATGCTTGAAGCCACAGGCAAGATGTACGGGGTCGATCCACGGGTCATCGTCGGCATCTGGGGGCTGGAATCAGGTTTCGGTCGCAAGATCGGTACATTCTCGGTCATCGATGCGCTCGCGACACTCGCTTATGACGGCAGGCGCGCCAGCTTCTTCCGTGGCGAGCTGTTCAAGGCGCTCCAGATTCTCGATCATGGCGACATTCAGCCAGAAGCGATGCTCGGCTCTTACGCAGGGGCAATGGGGCAGCCGCAATTCATGCCTAGCGCCTATCTGCACTACGCCGTTGATGCCGACCATGATGGCAGACGCAATATCTGGACCAGCGAGCAGGATGTATTCGCCTCTGTTGCCAATTATCTGCATGGCAGCGGCTGGGAGCCCGACGCCCCCTGGGGACAGGCCGTGACGCTCACAAAGGATATCCCGCAGGGGCAGCTTGGACGAGGCAACAAGCAGACGCTTGCCTCATGGATGGCGCTTGGTGTGCGCCGCGAAGATGGGTCCGCCTTCTCGCGCAGTGATGTAACGGGCGCTGTCATTCGCCCTGATGGTCCCGGCACGGACGCCTTCATGGTCTATCGCAATTTCGATGTGATCCGGCGCTATAACCCGTCCGATTTCTATGCTCTCGGCGTTGGATTGCTCGGCTATGCGGTCGCTTAAGGGCCGCGCGGCGTTTCTGGTCGCGACAATCGGGCTCGCAGGGTGCCACCATCATGAAACGCCAAGACAGGCCGCACCGCATTACATGGTGGGCACTGCTTGGCAGGGGAGTGACAGCTGGTTTTATCCTGCCGAGCATTTCAATCTCAACGAGACAGGCCTTGCAGTAATTGCCACTGCGCCCAAAGGGGGCGTTACGGCAGATGGCGAAATCTGGTCAGCCAATGCCATGACGGGCGCGCATCAGACGCTTCAGCTTCCGTCTGTGGTCACGGTGCGCAATCTTGCCAATGGCCGCATGGTCAGGATCAGGCTGAATGATCGCGGGCCATCAAGCGCGGCACGGGTGCTCGCCGTCACGCCGCGCGTGGCGACCCTTCTTGGCATGGGTACAACCCCGACGCCGGTCGAGATCGTTCAGGACGAGGCCATGAGCCGCCAGATTGCCGATTCCAATCCGAATGCACCGAAACTCGAAATCAGCGCAGCTCCACGCGAGGCCATCACGGCGCAGTCTCTCGACGATGGCACAACCCAGACACTTGGCATGAAACAGAACGACCGTGAGGCCGGACGCCAGACGCTTTATGTGCCCGACATGCCGCAAACGGTCATGCAGGGACAGGCCCAGATGCCCTATTACCGTGTGATTCTTGGCAGTTTCTCGGGGCATGCAGCGGCTGCACGTGTGGCTGAACAATGTGGCGCTGACATCAGCCAGACGGCGGGTGTGGCGGGATCATTGCCGTGGACGGTTGCGTTGGGCCCCTTCACCGCTGTATCCGAGGCGGACAGGGCATTAGCCCAGGCGCGCCAATGCGGTGGCACGGGCGCGCATATTGTGGCCAGGTAAGGTGTTGACGTGCGGACAAGACGTTTTCTGCTCTCGGGTGCGGCTGGGTTAGCCGTTTCAAGTCAGTTTGCTTTCGCGCGCCCGCGACGTGGCAAGGTAGCGTCCAGCGCTGCGGCGGCAGCCACCCCCAATGCTGCCACAGCCAGCACGGCCACACCGGCATCCACGCCGATCGGCCCGCTCGACACCGTAGCGCGCTGGGCCTGCATCATCGATTTCGATACGGGCGCAACCCTGCTGGAAAAAGCAGCGGACGAGCACATGCCGCCATCCTCTCTCACCAAGATGATGACCGCCTATATCACGTTCGGCATGATCCGGGCGGGCCATCTTAGCCTGACCCAGTCTCTGCCGGTCAGTGAGAAGGCATGGCGCACACAGGGCTCGAAGATGTTCGTGCCTCTGGGCCAGAGCGTAACCGTCTCGGATCTGATTGAAGGCATGGTCATTCAGTCCGGCAATGATGCCTGTATCGTATTGGCTGAAGGCATTGCCGGGTCGGAAGAGCAGTTCGTCAATCTGATGAATCAGACGGCCGCCAAGCTTGGCATGACCAACACTCACTTCATGAACTGCACCGGCCTGCCGGATGAGTCGCAGTATATGAGCGCTCGTGATGTCAGCCGCGTCGCGATGCACCTGATCCGTGACTACCCCGAATATTACCATCTCTTCTCCGCGACAGAATTCACGTACAACAATATCAAGCAGGGCAATCGTAACGTCCTGGTGGACAAAGGTCTGGCAGACGGTCTCAAGACCGGCCACACCGATGCTGGCGGCTATGGTCTGTGCGCCAGCTCCAAGCGTGATGGCCGTCGCATCATCATGACCATCAACGGCACGTCTTCCATGAATGAGCGCGCTCATGAGGGCGAGCGCCTTCTTGGCTGGGCCTTCGCCAATTTCGAGAACGTCACCCTGTTCCATCATGGTCAGGTGGTCGATCATATGCCGGTCTATATGGGCGAGGCCGCCGAGGTCGCGCTTGTCGGTACCCGTGATATCGTGCTGACCCTGCCTCATGGCTGGCAGCAGCGCAGCAAGATCAGCGTGGAATATCCGTCACCCGCCATTGCCCCTGTCATGGCCGGACAGACGATCGGTGCGCTTGTGCTCCAGAATCAGGGAATGCCGGATATCCGCCTCGATCTCGTCGCCGCCAATGCCGTGCCGCGCCTCGGGCTGGTGGGCCGGGCCCTTGCACGACTGGGCCATGGCCCCAAAGCCGCGCCCCATAGCTGAGGCGTGAGCGGGCTGTTCATCACCTTCGAGGGCGGAGAAGGGGCGGGGAAATCCACCCAGACCCGCCTCTTGCACGCGGCGCTGATTGCCGCAGGGCATGAAGTACTTCTCACCCGCGAGCCCGGTGGCTCGCCGGGTGCCGAGGCCCTGCGTGAACTGATCCTGTTCAACGAGGCGCCTCTTTCCCTGCGGGCGCAGGCTCTGGCGCATATGGCGGCGCGTGCCGATCATCTCGACAGCGTCATCCTTCCCGCCTTGTCGCGGGGTGAGATCGTGATCTGCGATCGCTTTCATGACTCAACCCTTGTCTATCAGGGCTATGGTCTTGCCAAGGGCGATAGCACCACGCTTGCGTTCATCCAGTCCCTGCGGGCCCTGCTGGCCTGCGAGCCGGATCTGACCCTGATGCTCGAAGTTCCCCCGGCAATCGGGGCTGCCCGTGTGGCTGCAAGGGGCGGGCGGCTGGACCGCTACGAGCAGGAACAGGAAGCCTTCCACACCCGTATTGCCGAGGGTTTTGCGCTGGTCGCCCAACAGGATCCAGACCGGGTCAAACGGGTCGATGCCTCGCAGACACCCAAAGAGGTCGCTGCCGGGATTATGGCCATTGTCGCGCCTCGTTTGATCGGCTTACCCATCGACACGCCACCCTGCGGTTCATGAGCGGCGCTGAGAACCCGGCTGCGAGTGCCCTGATCGGGCATGAGGCGGAGAAAGCCCTGTTCCGGCAGGCGCTGGAATCCGGTCGCCTGCATCATGGATGGATGATTCATGGCGATTCAGGCATCGGCAAGACAAGCTTTGCCTTCGACTGCGCCAGAGTGCTGCTGAATGGTACGGATCGGCAGAGCCGTGCCGGACGACAGATTACAGCAGGCACCCATCCTAATCTTTTGCTGATCACCCGGCGCATGGACGAAAAGCGCAAGCGCATGCGTCAGGAAATTGTGGTGGATGACGTCCGCCCCGTGCAGGATTTTCTGCATCATACGGCTGCGGACGGCTCCTGGCGCGTCGTCATTGTCGATGCCGCCGAAACCCTCAACCGCAACGCGGCCAATGCGCTGCTCAAGCTGCTTGAGGAACCGCCCACCGATACGGTATTTTTTCTGACCTGTCCTTCACCCTCGGCTTTGTTGCCCACCATCAGAAGCCGCTGCCGTCTGCTGGGGCTGGCCCCGTTGCCGGCCGAGCAGACGGCCGCCGTGCTCAGGGCGCAGGGCAGAAGCGTTGCCGAACTCCAGACCCTTGTCGCGCAGGCGCATGGTGCGCCTGGCCGCATCCTTTCTGCCGATCAGGGCACAGACAGAGCGGCGCGCGATCTCGCCACGGCGCTTTTGGCGACCGGCGAAACACCCGATGCAGACAGTCTAGCTGCTTTCCTGCGTCACGATGACGGTTTTGCCGTGCTCTGTTCTTTGCTAGGACAGGGGCTTGCAGACCGCGCCAGAACACTGGCGGGGCAGGGGAAGCTTGCCGAGGCCAGCCAGGCCGCCGAGGCTTTCTCCGCCCTTCAGGCGCTACAGCGCGAGACCGAGCGGTTCAATCTGGACAAGAATCAGGCTGTCAGACAGGCAGCCGCCATAGCGAGTGCTCCATGACCTCACGTTACTACGTCACCACCCCCATCTACTACGTGAATGGCGCACCCCATATCGGCCACGCCTACACTTCCATCGCTGCCGACGTGCTTGCGCGGTTCAACCGTCTGGATGGCAAGGACGTGTTTTTCCTGACCGGTACGGACGAACACGGACAGAAGGTGGAACAGGCCGCCCAGACTGCCGGTATCGATACCCAGAGCTTTACGGATGGCATCGCAGCCGATTTCCGCAGCATGGCGGATGCGATGGGCATTTCCTATGACGATTTCATCCGCACTACCGAACCGCGCCATAAGCAGGCCGCTCAGGCATTGTGGGAAAAAGTCGCCGCAAATGGTCATATCTATCTCGATGCCTATGAGGGCTGGTACGCGCTGCGCGACGAGTGCTTCTATTCTGAGGACGAGCTGACAACGCATGCGGATGGCCGCAAGACAGCCCCGACGGGTGCGCCCGTCGAGTGGGTGCGCGAACCTTCCTATTTCTTCCGTCTCTCCGCGTTCGAAGACAGGCTGCTGGCGCTCTATGAGCAACACCCCGAATTTCTTGGCCCGATGGGACGACGCAACGAGATCGTCAGTTTCGTCCGTCAGGGGCTGAAGGATCTCTCCATCAGCCGCACCAGCTTCAAATGGGGTATCCCGGTCCCTGGTGATGCCGATCATGTCATGTATGTCTGGTTCGACGCCCTGACCAACTACCTCTCGGCGCTCGGCTATCCCGATTTCAGCGCTGAGCGCATGAAATACTGGCCGGCCTCGGCACATATCGTCGGCAAGGATATCATCCGCTTCCACGCCGTGTTCTGGCCCGCCTTCCTCATGGCTGCCGAGATCGACCTTCCGCATTCGGTTTTCGCCAATGGCTGGTGGACGATCGAGGGCGAAAAAATGAGCAAGTCGATCGGCAATGTCATCGACCCGCGTGATCTGGTGGCCAGCTATGGCCTCGACCCTGTGCGCTTCTTCCTGCTGCGCGAAGTCCCGTTCGGTGGTGATTCCGATCTCAGCAAGCGCTCCTTGGTCAATCGCCTGAATGTGGAACTCGCCAATGATCTCGGCAATCTGGCCCAGCGCACACTGAGCCTGATCGCGCGGAATTGCGACGCCACATTGCCTGCCTTTGACGCACTTAGCGAAGATGACAACACGCTTCTGGCCAGTGCATCGCTGCTGCCCGAACTCCTGCGCGGTCAGATGGGACGCTTCGCCCTGACTGACGGGCTGGAAGAGGTCTGGAAAGTTATCCGTGCCTGCAACAGCTATATCGACCGTCAGGCCCCGTGGGCGCTGAAGAAGACCGATCTCGTGCGCATGGCCACGGTTCTGCGTGTTTTGCATGAGGCCATGCGCCATATTGCCATCCTGCTGCAGCCCTATATGCCGGGGACCATGGACAAGCTGCTCACACAGCTTGGTGTCGCTGAGACTGCACGCGATTTCGCCTCCCTTGCCACACCGCTCGATGCCGGTATTGCGCTGCCCGCGCCACAGGGTCTGTTCCCCCGCTATGTCGAGCCCGAGATTGCAGCGTGACGGTCCAACCCATGACAGGCCTGATCGACTCCCATTGCCATCTGGACCGTCTGGACGACGTGCCTGCCGCGTTGGCACTGGCCCGTGAGCACGGACTGGCAGGCATGGTGACGATTGGCACGCGCCTCTCACGGGCGCAGACGCAAATCGACCTCACCCGTTTTGACACGCCCGAATTACGGGTCTGGTGCGCGATCGGCACCCATCCCGACCATGTGGGTGAGGAAGCCTCCCCCGAGGTCGGGACGATCATCCGTCTCGCCGCGCCGGAGCATGTCATCGGCATTGGAGAGTCAGGGCTGGATTACCTGCATGGCGCGCCGTCGGTGCGCGACGCGCAGGCCCATAGCTTCCGGGTTCATATCGATGCCGCCCGCCAGACCGGGCTGCCGCTGGTGATCCATGCCAGGGAGGCCGATGATGATGTCGCGGCCATTCTGCGTGACGAACATGAGAAAGGGGCTTTCCCCTTTCTGCTCCACTGCTTTGCCTCAGGAATGGAACTGGCCCGGACGGCCATCGATCTGGGGGGCTATATCAGCTTTTCAGGGCTGTTGACCTTCCCCAAATGCGAGACCATCCGCGAGGTTGCACGCGTCATACCTGAGGAGCGACTGCTGGTGGAGACCGACAGCCCATTCCTTGCGCCTGTGCCAAAACGCGGTAAGCCTAACACGCCGGGCTACGTGGCCCACACTGCTGCGCGGCTGGCGATGGAACGCGGCTTAGAGAATACCGCTCTGGCCGAACTCACCACACGTAACTTCCACGCCTTGTTCAAGCGCGCCGCATGAGAATCACGATCCTCGGTTGTGGTGGTTCCAGCGGCGTCCCCATGGTTGGCGGCGCACAGGGTGAGGGGATCTGGGGCGCCTGCGACCCCACTAATCCCCGCAACGAGCGAACGCGCTCCTCCATCGTCATCGAGGCCGAGAGCGGCAAGCGTTTGCTGGTGGATTCAGGACCCGATCTGCGCGCCCAGCTCCTGCGCCAGAAAATCGGCGTGGTCCATGCCGTTCTCTACACCCACGAACATGCGGATCATGTGGCCGGGCTGGATGAACTCCGCGCCATCAATCGCATGCTCGATGCACCGCTTCCGCTCTATGCTACCGATACGGTCATGCACGAGCTTGAGGCGCGCTACAGCTATGCCTTCCGGCCCTGGAGCGGTACCGGGTTCTTCCGCCCTGTGCCGGAGCCGCATCTGATCACCCCCACCGACAGGCTGGCAATCTGCGATCTCGATTTGCAGCTCTTCGAGCAGCGCCATTACCGTATTCCGACGATCGGCCTGCGCTGCGGCGATTTCGCCTATTCGACCGATGTCGAGTATCTGAGCGAGGAATCACTAGAGGTTCTCATAGGCGTAAAAACCTGGATTGTCGGGTGTTTCCAGTATGAGCCCCATGTCGCTCATGCCTGGGTTGATCTGGTTATCGAATGGTGTGCACGGCTGAAACCTGAGCGCACAATCCTGACCCATATGGGACCTGCGCTCGATTACGAGACACTCCGCCAACGTCTGCCCGACGGCATGGAGCCCGGCTATGATGGCATGGTTCTCACGGTTTAAATATTTCTTCGATTAACCGTTTTTTTGTTGAAGCGCGGCTCTACATCGCGATAGCGTCAGCATATCGGGTGAGTCCGGTACCAATTTTCATAGCGAGAATTCCCCTCAAATCCGGTCATTCCGGCCAGTTCCTGACCATGTTGGAGCATTTCATGCTTCCGCACCCTTTGTCGTCTCTCAAAGCCTGACTTCCCGACTTATCGCCTGATTTCCTATCGGTGGGTGTGACCTTTTCGCCCCCGGCTTAGTGGCAGGCCTCATCGGAGCATACGAGTCATGAGTGCATTCTCGGACGTCTTTACGCTGGCCTCTTCTTACCGTGAGGAACGCCGGGAAACAGAGATGTCACTGGCTTCCTATCTGTCTCTCTGCCGTGAAGACCCCAGCTGCTATGCCAGCGCCGCCGAGCGCATGCTGAAGGCGATTGGCGCACCGGTCATGCTCGACTCAGCACGCGACCCGCGTCTCAGCCGTATTTTCATGAACCGCACTGTGCGCACCTATCCGGCCTTTGCCGATTTCTATGGCATGGAGGACGCGGTCGAACAGATTGTCGGGTTCTTCCGTCATGCCGCGCAGGGGCTGGAAGAGCGCAAACAGATTCTCTACCTCCTTGGCCCGGTGGGTGGCGGCAAGTCTTCGCTTGGCGAACGCCTCAAGACCCTCATGGAACGTGAGCCCATTTATGTGCTCAAGGCAGGCAAGCAGATCAGCCCTGTGTTCGAGAGCCCTCTTGGTCTGTTCGACCCGGAGCGCTACGCGGACTCGCTTCAGGCGCAGTACAATATTCCCCGCCGTGTCCTGACGGGCATCGCAAGCCCCTGGGCACTGAAGCGACTGGAGGATTTCGACGGCGATATCTCACGCTTTACCGTGGTGCGCCTCAACCCGTCGAAGCTGCGCCAGATCGCTGTCGCCAAGACCGAGCCCGGTGACGACAACAACCAGGATGTCTCCGCCCTGGTCGGCAAGGTAGATATCCGCCAGCTCGAAAATTTCAGCCAGAACGACCCTGACGCCTATAGTTTCTCCGGTGGGCTCAACCGCGCCAATCAGGGCATTCTCGAATTCGTCGAGATGTTCAAGGCGCCCATCAAGATGCTGCACCCGTTGCTCACGGCAACGCAGGAAGGGAATTATGTCGGCACGGAGAATATCGGTTCGATACCCTTCACCGGCGTCATCCTTGCTCATTCCAACGAGGCGGAGTGGCAGTCCTTCCGCAATAACCGCACCAACGAGGCCTTTCTCGACCGCGTATGCGTTATCAAGGTGCCTTACTGCCTGCGGGTGACCGAAGAGTCGAAAATCTACGAGAAGCTGATCCAGTCTTCAGCTCTGGGCGACGCCCCCCTGCGCGCCGCACACTCTCGAGATGCTGGCGCAGTTTGCGGTACTTTCGCGGCTGAAATCCCACCCCAACTCGACGCAGTTCGCAAAGATGCGCGTCTATGATGGTGAGAACATCCGCGAGACCGACCCCAAGGCCCGCGCCATGCAGGAATACAAGGATAGTGCCGGTGTGGATGAAGGCATGGAGGGCATCTCCACGCGTTTCGCCTACAAGGTCCTGTCCGCTACGTTCAACCATGACCCTTCTGAGATTTCGGCTGATCCGGTACATCTGATGTATGTGCTCGAACAGGCCGTGCGACGCGAGCAATTCCCGGCTGAGGTCGAGGCGGCCTATCTGGCCTCGCTCAAATCCGATCTGTCACGGCGCTACGCCGAATTCCTCGGTAATGAAATCCAGAAAGCCTATCTGGAAAGCTACAATGATTACGGCCAGAATCTTTTTGACCGCTATCTCGATTACGCGGATGCCTGGATCGAGGATCAGGACTTCAAGGACCCTGACACAGGCCAGTTGATGAACCGCGATCTGCTCAACGCGGAGCTCAGCAAGACTGAAAAGGCAGCCGGCATCGCGAACCCGAAGGATTTCCGCAATGAGGTGGTCAAGTTCTCCCTGCGATCGAGGGCGAGCAATGGCGGCCGCAATCCGTCCTGGACCAGCTACGAGAAAATTCGTGATGTGATCGAAAAACGCATGTTCAGTCAGGTCGAGGATCTGCTGCCGGTCATCAGCTTCGGCTCGAAGAAGGACAGCACGAGCGAGCGCAAACATGACGAGTTTGTCAGCCGCATGGTCGCACGCGGCTATACCGAACGTCAGGTGCGGCGACTGGTCGAGTGGTACATGCGCGTCAAGCAGTCTGCCTGATCTCTCTTTCACGGAGCGTTTCATGGAAATCATAGACAGGCGCCCGAACCCGCACGGCAAGAACACCGAAAACCGCCAGCGCGTCCTGACAAGGGCGCGCCAGGCGATACAGAGCGCCGTACGCAATGCCGCGGCACAGGGCCGCATACGAGAAATAGGCCAGGACAGTGCGGTGTCGATCCCGGCCGATGTCCTCCACGAGCCGAGCTTTCATCGGCATTTCAGCGCCGGTGCCCGCCATATCGTGCTTTCAGGCAACAAGGAGTTCGTAAAGGGAGACAGGCTGCGCCGGCCGCCGGGTGGTGAAGGCGAGGGCGCGGGTGAGGGAAGTGGTGCGGGCGATCAGGGCGGCGGCGAGGATTCCTACCGCTTCGTTCTCTCACGCGAGGAGTTTCTTGATCTGTTTTTCGACGATCTGGAACTCCCGGATCTCGTCAAGCGCGAGATTGCCTCGACAACAACGCTCGCAACCAGCCGGTCCGGCCTCACAAGCGACGGCTCGCCCTCACAGATCGATCTCGGTCGCACCATGCGCCGATCAATGGGGCGACGCATAGGCCTCAAACGTCCCAAGCCGCAGGAGTTACTTGACCTCGAAGCCGAAATCGCCGCGCTGGAGGAGGCGCGTCCTCTTTCCGACGAGCAGTTCGTGCGGTTGCAAGGCCTGCGTGACGAGCGCGACCTTTTGCGCCAACGCCTCGCACGTATTCCCTGGGTCGATCCAGTCGACCTGCGCTATCGGCGTTTCACCCCTGTCCCGAAACCCACCCCACAGGCCGTGATATTCTGCATCATGGATGTCTCCGGCTCCATGACCGAGAAGATGAAGGAGCTGGGCAAGCAGTTCTTCCTCCTGCTGCATGTCTTTCTCGAAAAGCGATACGAGAAGCTTGAGATCGTCTTCGTTCGCCATGCCGAAACTGCCGAAGAAGTCGATGAGGACGTGTTCTTTACCGATCCTCGGACAGGCGGCACGGTTGTCTCCACCGCGCTGGAACTGATGCATCAGATCCAGGCTGAGCGGTACCCGACTGACAAATGGAATATCTATGTCGCCCAGGTTTCGGACGGGGATAATATTTCGTCAGACATGAACAAGGTCAACCGCCTGATGATCGAGGCAATATTGCCTGTCGTGCAGTACTTTGCCTATGTCGAAGTCAGTATGGGCGGTGCGTTACTGCGCAGTGAAACCGATTTATGGCGTGGTTACAAAAATATCGCTGACAGCACGCCACAACTCGCCATGCGTCAGGTTCAGGACAGGCGCGATATCTTTCCGGTTTTCAGAGATCTGTTCGCCCGTCGTGCGGCCGAACGGGCAGGGGAGTAATCATGCTCTATACCGGCACCGACTGGACATTTTCGACGCTCAGGGATTGCTACGGCGAGATCGACCGTATTGCGAGCGAGGAATTACGGCTCGACACGTATCCCAATCGTATCGAGATCATCACCTCAGAGCAGATGCTTGATGTCTATACCTCGCACGGTATGCCGATCAGCTACCCGCACTGGTCGGCGGGTAAACGCTTCGTATCGCACGAGAACGCCTATAAGCGCGGCCTGATGGGTCTCGCTTACGAGGTCGTCATCAATTCGAGCCCATGCATCAGCTATCTGATGGAAGAAAATACGGCCACCATGCAGGCGCTCGTTATCGCCCATGCGGCATTCGGGCATAACCATTTCTTCAAGAACAATCGGCTTTTCCGAGAGTGGACCGATTCAACCCAGATCCTGGACTATCTGGAGTTTGCGCGTGGCTACGTGGCGCGCTGCGAGGAAAAATACGGCATCAAGGCTGTCGAGCGTATTCTGGATGCGGCCCATGCCCTGCAGGGGCAAGGGGTTGACCGCCATACAGGCAGCAAGCGCCTTGATTTGCGACAGGAGCAGGAACGCGCGCGTGAAAGGCGCGCCTACGAGGATGAGCAGTTCAACGATCTGTGGCGCACGCTGCCAGAGACGCAGGGCCTGAACACGGGGAGCGGTACCACAGACGATCAGATGGCAAGCCTTGGCCTGCCTGAAGAGAACATTCTCTATTTCCTCGAAAAGCACGCGCCGCGACTGGCAAACTGGGAGCGCGAGATTATCCGCATTGTGCGCCTGATCGCCCAATATTTCTATCCGCAACCTCAGGCGAAGCTCATGAATGAGGGGTGCGCAACCTGGGTACATAATTTCATTATGCATCGCCTGCATGACAAGAAACTGATCGATGACGCGGCTATATTGGAAGTCATCCATTCAACAAGCAATGTGATCACCCAGCGCGGCTTCGATGAGGGGGGAGGGCCGAACTTCAACCCTTACGCCCTTGGCTTTGCCATGATGAGCGATATCGCACGCGTCTGTACTGACCCGACAGAGGAGGATCGACGCTGGTTTCCCGATCATGCAGGAAACAAGGACCCTGTGGGCACGCTTCATCACGCCTGGGCTGAATATCGGGACGAAAGCTTTGTGCAGCAATTCCTCTCACCCAAGGTGATCCGTGACTTCCGCTTGTTCAGACTGGAGGATGATCTAAGCCAGCCTTATCTGCTGGTCGACGCAATTCATGATGACGGCGGATATCGAGACATACGTCGCTCCGTGGCCGCATCCTACGATCCCGGTCTGCTTGCTGAGGAGATCGAGATCGTAGGGGCCGATCTCACTGGAGATCGTATCCTGCGGCTTGAGCATCGCACGCGACCGGGAAAGCTGTTGCAACCTACGGATGCAAGGCTGACGCTGGAGCATCTTGGCCAGCTCTGGGGCTATGGTGTCATCCTGAAGGAAGTTGATAGCCAGACCGGCGCTGAACTGGGCAGCTACGCCTTGGCCTGAAAACACCCAAGCAACGCGTCGGCGGATGGAACGCCGGCGCGATGGGCTGTCGCGCAGACGACATAGGGGCAAAATCCACGCGCGCGGCGCTGCAACCTCAGACCTCCAGCCCATGAGTTGATTTGCGAGTTGGCATAATATATCTTATCGAGCTTTTATATGTAGGGAAGAAGGGCTGCTCCGACGCGCACAGATCACAACCTTATATGGCCGCTGATTGGACCTGCAAAATCTCAGTCGCTACGCTGGCGACCACTGAACGCGGCATTAACACTCGACATAGACCACCTTCGCACCGGGGTCGTTCCCGGCACAAAAGCGAAGTCCGGTCAGGAGCTCTTGGAGGTATCCCTCTCCGCCTTGATAAGTTCTCTCGCCGGGATGAACGGTTCTTTGTCCCCACCGAGCACGAGCGACAGGCGATGCCCGTCTGCAAGCCGCGCTTCTGCACGCTCGTCAATTGTTCGACGCACGATCGGATAATCCTCGACGAGACGACGGAACAACGATGCCGGTATGGCGAGCAGATGACAGAACTGCAGAGTACGCACCGTACCCCTCGAGAACGTCTCGTTGATCAATGGCGCAGCCCCAATCAGGTCCCCTGCCCCAAACTGCACATCCTGTTCGGCAATATGAACTTCCGCCAGTCCCGCTACGACAGCATAGACCATTCTGATCTTGCCGTTACGCTTAAGCAGGACCTCACCAGGCGAAGCGAAACGCAGCGAGATATTCATCGCGAGATCATGAAGAACGCCGTCCGGCACGCCCCGAAACGCCGGAAACGACCGCAATCTCTGCTCGATACCGCTCTTGAGATTGAAGCGCAGTGGCTTCTCGAGGCGCTCCTGGCGCTTTTCGACATCCTTGAGCAGTTCGCGATGCAGCTCCTCGCTGACGAGGTTGTCAGAAAGAAGCTCGTCATACTCCTCTTCCTCGAGGCGCAAGGCGATCTGATGAAGAATGCGGCTTTCCAGCGCCTCCGAGTAACCCTGATAATGCAGGCGCATCATTTCCAGCGCATCGTCGAGCATACGGCGCTGACGCCCGAGAACCTCGGAAACAATTTCGCCAATGCGGTTACCAAGTGTCGGTTCAAGGCGCTGATGCATGAAGCGCATGAGTGACAGCGAGACAAGATGCGCGATAACCAGCATCTCAAAGCGCTCGGACATGCAGTGCATGAGCGGCTGGTCGATGTGAAAGCGCCGGTGCAACATCTGCGCCATACGAAACCGCATGGTAGGGCGCAACCGCCGTCGCAGGGCTCTCACATAACCATAGCGGCCTTCCAGGCGGGCTCCATCGACCATTGCCTCGGAAGAACGCAGAAGCGTCTCCATGACGCGCCTCGACAGGCCCCGTATGCGGAACAGGTCAAGCAGAAGCGAACGCTCGCGATTGGCGATGGTGATCAGTGCCAGCGTCACGCGCTGACGATCACCGAGAGCCGTATCGAAGGTATTGGCCTCGCTCTCTTCCTGGGCGCGTCGCTCGATCTGACCAATGATGGTTTTCTGTGTCCCTGCCCCAAAACCCAGTTCGTCAGCAAGGCTGTGCGTGCGTTCGGCAACCTGTGCCAGACCGCTACTGAGCACCTGATGGCGCATCGCCTGATCGATTGCAGGCAGCTGATCGAGCTTGAGGAACATTACGAGATAGCGCAGCGTCGTGCCGTTTACCAAAAGGGTGATCAGCACAAACCCTGTCGCGATGATGCCAATGAAATGAGCGGTCGAGGTGGATACACGCTGGTTTTCAGTCACCGCCAGCGCCAGGGCCAGCGTGATGGCACCACGCAACCCGCCCCAGACCATCGTTGTCTTAAAGGGTGCAGGCACGGGAGGCGAAAGCTTGAAGGCTGCAAGGATGGGCAGCAGGCCGAATACCACGGCCCCACGCGCCAGCAACCCGGCAACCGTCGCGATAAGGATCAACACGCAGTCCCATCGCGTCATGCCGATCAGCAGGCGTGGCACCAACATTGAGGCCAGAACGAACACCAGAGAGCCCGCCCAGAACACAAGCTGGACCCATAATTCATTCAGGAAGCGCCAGACCTGAGGTCTGAAAGTGGAAGGCCCGTAAACCGACATTGTCAGGCCGGAAGCTGCAGTGGCCACAACGCCTGAAAAGCCAAGAAACTCATCGCACAGGATATAGACGATATATGGCAAGGCCAGGGTCAGCGTGATCTCGGCTGCCGCCGATCCACCTAGACCTGCAATCATCAGCAGGGTCAGGCGGCCAACCGCGACACCGACAATCATGGCGCCGCCGAACGACGCAAAGAAATCGATAACTGTCTCGCCAAGCTCGATATGTCGGTGAGACGTGACCGAGGCAAGCAGGATCGAGAAAATGGCGATCGCCGCGGCATCATTGAGCAGGGCCTCGCCCTCAACCAGTCTGGTGAGGCGCGAAGCCGCTCCGATCTCGCGAAAGATCCCGGCGACTGCCGAGGGGTCAGTCGTCGCGACAATCGACCCCAGCAACAGACAGACCACCATTGTCTGTCCGGCGAAGGGATAGAGTGCCATGCCAATGGTTAGGGTCGAGACCAGCACCGCCACGACGGCCAGAAGCAGGACGGTCGCTGTCTCATGCGCCAGACGTCGCACGTCGATCGCAAGCGCCCCCTGAAACACGAGGATCGGCAGAAAGATAAGAAGGAACGCCTCACTATTGACCGGGAAATAGAGCAGCGTCTCCGCCGCACCATCGAAGATTTCGGTCAAGGATGAGCGCAACAACAGATCTGCCGCGGCACCTATACCAATACCCGCCAAGGCAAGCAGGACCGTCTCCGACACTTCCCAGCGTCGGGCTAGAGGCTGCACAGCGCTGATGAGAACCATCAAAAGCGCCAGCGCCAGAATAACGGCAGCCAGTCCCGTCACCATCATGGGTGGGTGTTCTCCCTCATTTCTGCATAAACACCCTCACTATACGCGAAACTTCACGACTCCGCGAGTGCACCACACGGAACATAAAGGAAATATTACCGGACCACGGTGTGGAACTCTTTCGCCTCGATCAGATCTGGCAGGCTTCAAGCCAGTGCTTCACCTGTCCCTCAGGATCGGGCGAGGCAATGAAGTCCGACACTGCCGCAACACTGTCTGCACCGGCATCGATGCAGGATGGAGCGCGTTCAAGCGTAATGCCACCAATCGCAACCAACGGCATGTCAGGGCCGACGATCTTGCGCCATTCACGCAACTTCTCCACCCCCTGCGGGCCCCATATCATTTTCTTGAGTTTCGTCTCCCATATGGGGCCGAGCGCTACATAATCGGGTGAGACCGAAAGCGCACGCTGCAGTTCCTCATGCGAGTGAGTCGAGATGCCAAAGGCAATACGTGCAGCCCTGATCTGATCCAGATCGGCCGTGTCGAGATCTTCCTGCCCAATGTGGATATAATCGATGCCAAGTTCGATCGCGAGTTGCCAGTAATCGTTAAGAACAAGCCGGACATTGTGGCGTGTTGCCGCTTCCTGCGCCTCGATCACCTGGGCTCGCAGGATCTCGGGATCCAGATCTTTCAGGCGGAGCTGAATGAAACGTGCGCCAGCTGCGCCCAGCCGTTCGACCCAGCGCGGATGATCCACGACCGGGTAAATCGGGGATGGAAGTCGTGACGTCATGGTCAGAAACTCGCCTTGCCAAGAGTTGGTGTTGAGGGAACCGCCATGTCACGCTCGTCCATTGGATCGGCCCTGCGGGACAGACATCCGACGTCACAGGCCAGACGGAAGGCCTCCGCCATGACAACAGGATTTCCCGCTTTGGCAACTGCCGTGTTGATCAGGATCGCATCATATCCAAGCTCGAACGCCATCACGGCGTGAGAAGGCCTGCCTATGCCAGCATCGATCACCATCGGAACATCAGGAAAATGCGCCCGCAGCGCACGCAGCCCAAAGGGATTGTTGAGCCCCCTGCCCGACCCGATGGGTGCACCCCAAGGCATCAGCAATTCACAACCCGCCCGCAACAGGCGCTCTGCCACGACCAGATCCTCGGTGGTGTAAGGGAAGACCTTGAAACCCTCTTCCGTCAGCATGCGCGCCGCCTCAACCAGCGAGAACACATCCGGCTGAAGCAGATCACCCTGGCCGATCACCTCAAGCTTGATCCAGTCCGTATCGAAAACCTCGCGCGCCATCTGGGCCGTGGTCACAGCTTCGCGCACCGTGTGGCAACCTGCTGTATTGGGCAGAACGGGCACCTTCAGGCTGCGGACCAGTTCCCAGAAGGCCTGCCCCGCCTGCAAGCCGGCAGACTCACGTCGCAGCGATACGGTTACTGCACCAGGCTGCGCCGCCCGAACGGACTCAGCCAGAATGGCTGGGCTGTCATACAGTGCCGTTCCCAGCATGAGCGGTGAGCTGAGCTCTGTACCGTAGGCCAGCATGGCTCAGCCTCCCTGCATGGGAGCGAGAATTTCCAGCCGGCATCCCTCATTGAGAATACGTGAGGCACGGGCGGATCGCGGAACAAATTGCCCGTCCAGCGCCGTCGCAACCTTTGTCTCACCATAACCGAGCTCGATAAGGGCATCCGCAAGCGAGTGGTTCTTGATGATCTTCGTTTCGTCGTTCACCAGAATCATCATGGTGAGTCTCCTGCACTATCTGGTATTCATGCCCGGCCCGGTTCGCGCAAGCGCTCGTTTCTCGGTGCCTTGGGGGCATTACTGATCATGGTCCGGCTACCCTAAGCTGCCGGGGCAAACCTCTCAACCCGGCGTGGGGAACACGATTGCAGCCACTTCGGCAGCTCGGGCGGGGGACAGCAGAAATCCATGACGGTACATACCATTCAGGGAAATCCTGTTTCCTTCGCGATGCACCCTTGGGACATTATCGGCATAGGAAGGGCGTATGCCTGTATTGGCCTCAATGATCTCAGCCTCGGCAAAAGCCGGATGAAGCGTGTAAAGCGCATTGAGCAGTTCGCTCATGGCGCGGACTGTAATCTCGCGCCTATCGTCGCTCTCTACCATCGTCGCTCCCGCCATGAAGACCTTGTTTTCACGCGGGACGATATAGATGGGTATGCGCGGATGGAGCATACGGATTGGACGGTGAAGGGTTACTTCCGGGCAACGGACGAGAATCATCTCCCCCCTTACCCCGCGCAATCCGGCATCACTTTCCCTTGCTGCAATACCTGTACAATCGACCACCCAGTCGAACGTCTCTTCCATCGGATCCGCATCGAATCTGAAATGGCCGCCCAGCTCCACAAGGCGCGCTTCCAACCCCTTCAGAGCGATCCGGGGGTCAACGTGCCCTTCCTCGGCAAAGAAGAGCGCACGGTCAAAACGCCCCGACAGATCGGGTTCGAGCTGGCCGATACGCTCGGCATCTATCGTCTCGAAATGACTGGTTCTTCTGCCAAACCGGGCAAGTTCGACCTGATCGCGAGGGGGGGCCACAACAAGGCTGCCCTGTTGCACAACAGACGGCACATGGGCAGACCACCAGGCGAGCGAGCTGAGCGAGTCGCGTGTCACTTCTTCCGGCGCTGACTCAGCCTCGCACCAGGGGGCAAGCATGCCGCCCGCAAACCAGGACGCGCCTGAACCGATACGGGAGCCCGCTTCATGCAGCGTGACCTGCGCCCCGCGTTCTGCCAGCGTCACAGCGGTGACCAGACCGGCAACCCCTGCCCCCTTGATCAGCACCTTCGGTCCCGGTCCTGTCATGTCGAACGCTCCTTGCTGCAGCTCAGGCTATTTTTTTGGCAAGCCTACTCCACAGTGACGGATTTGGCGAGGTTGCGCGGCTGGTCCACATCTGTCCCGCGGCGCAACGCCACCTCATAGGCCAGCATCTGCACAGGGATTGTGTAGAGGATCGGTGCCACAAAGGGATCGACCTCCGGCAGGATCACCATATGCTCGGCGATACCGCTCAGGCGCTGAGCCCCCTTTTCATCCGTAAAGGCCATGATACGGCCACCGCGGGCCTTGGCCTCCTGGATATTGGAGAGCGTCTTGTCGAACAGGATCGTCGAGGGCGCGATCACCACAATCGGCACATCCTTGTCGATAAGGGAGATCGGTCCATGCTTCATCTCGCCCGCGGCATACGCCTCGGCGTGAATGTAGGAAATCTCCTTGAGCTTCAGCGCCCCTTCCAGAGCGACCGGGAAACAGATCCCACGCCCGAGATAGAGCACATCGCGCGCCTCAGCCACCGAGGCCGCCATGGCCTGGATATCACTCGCCCGGGAAAACACTTCTGACGCACGCGAAGGAAGGTCGAGCAAATGGGCCAGCAAGTCGCCCGCACGCTTCTCCGACATTGTCTCACGGGCCCGCGCAATGGCAATCGTGAGTACGGCAAGCACCGCGAGCTGCGCGGTAAAGGCCTTGGTGCTCGCGACCGAGATTTCGGGTCCTGCAACCATGCCAAGAACCACGTCGCTCTCGCGGCCCATCGTGCTGCCCTCAACATTGAGGATCGAGACGATGTGCTGCTCGCGTTCACGGAGGCTGCGTAAGGCAGCAAGCGTATCGGCGGTCTCGCCAGACTGGGAAATCATCAGCGCCATACCACGTGGGGTCAGGGGCGGATTGCGGTAGCGCAGTTCGGAGGCCACATCGATATCGACCGGAAGTCGCGCCTCGGCCTCAAGCCAGTAGCGGGCGACAAGACCAGCATAGAAGGCCGAGCCACAGGCG
>NZ_AYXS01000001.1:164206-208245 GCF_000505765.1 Asaia sp. SF2.1
AGCCGGCAGATTGATCTCGCGCGTGACCGGATCGATGATGCGCTGCAATGTCTGGCCGATCACGACCGGATGCTCATGCAGCTCCTTTTCCATATAATGGCGGTAGCCATCCTTGCCGACGGTTCCTGCAATGAGGGCAATCGTCTGTACGGGACGCTGTACGCGCTGGTTTGCGGCATCAAAGAACTCGACCTGATCAGGTCTGAGCACGCACCAGTCGCCATCATCGAGATAGGCGATTTTGCGGGCGAGTGGCGCCAGAGCGAGGCTGTCCGAACCGAGAAACATCTCGCCCTCACCAAAGCCGACGGCGAGGGGCGCCCCATGACGGGCGCCGATCATGAGCCCCTCATGCCCGGCAAAGATCATGGCAAGCGCATAGGCGCCCTGAAGGCGGCCCAATGTCTTGCTGGCGGCCTCGCGAGGGGAAAGCCCCTGATCGAGATAGAAATCGACCAGTTGGGCAACACACTCCGTGTCCGTCTCGGAGGTGAACTGCCGCCCTACCGCCAGCATCTCGGCCTTGAGCTCTTCGTAATTCTCGATGATGCCGTTATGCACGATCGCTACACGATCAGTGGCATGTGGATGGGCGTTGGCCTCGTTCGGCAGCCCGTGGGTGGCCCAACGCGTATGACCGATTGCCGTCGAGCCCTCAAGCGGCTGCACGTCGAGCACGGCCTGCAGATTATCCAGCTTGCCGGCCGCGCGGCGGCGCGAAATATGCCCGTCTACGAGACTCGCGATACCCGCTGAATCATAGCCGCGATATTCGAGGCGACGCAGCGCCTCGACAACAAGGGGTGTCGCGTTCTGATGGCCGACCACGCCACAAATGCCGCACATCAGCCATTCTCCTTTTTGGCACGAAGGGTAGAGGCTATCTCCTGCCCACGCATTGCCTTGTTGATCTGCCTTGACCGCCCCAAGGCGAGCGCACCTGGCTCCACGTCCTCGGTCAGCACGCTGCCAGCAGCCAGCAAGGCGCCGTCACCCACGGATATGGGCGCCACGAGAATGGAATCAGACCCCACGAAGACGTCGTTCCCGATCGTCGTACGGTGTTTGAACACCCCGTCGTAATTGCACGTGATCGTACCGGCACCGACATTGGTGCGCTGACCGATACGCGCATCCCCAAGATAGGTCAGATGATTGGCTTTTGCGCCGTCTCCAAGCTCTGTTGCCTTGAGCTCGACGAAATTACCGACATGGGAAGCCCTGCCACAAATCGTGCCGGGCCTGAGCCTGGCGTAGGGACCGATCAAGGCCTCCTCGCCCACCACGCATCCTTCCAGATGGCTGAAGGCGCGAATTCGCGCGCCACTGCGCACCGTCACCCCGGGGCCAAAAACAACATTGGGTTCAACCACGACATCAGGCTCGATGACGGTGTCCACGCTCAAAAACACGGTCTCCGGCGCAATCAGGGTGACGCCTGCCTCGAGCGCTGAGAGACGCAGGCGCTTTTGCAGCGTCGCCTCCGCAGTCGCCAGCTCGGCCCGCGAGTTGATTCCCGCCAGCTCCTCGGCAGGAGCTTCGAAATGGCGCACCAGACCTTCGCGTGCCGCCAGCGCCACCACGTCGGTCAGGTAATATTCACCTTGTGCGTTGTCGTTGCGCACGTCTCCAAGCCAGCGACGCAAATCGTCGGAGGACGCGCAGAGAACGCCCGCATTGCATAGGCCAATCGCGCGCTGTTCCTCGGTTGCATCCTTGAATTCGATGACTTCTCTGACGGAGCCGTTTTCAACGATAACACGTCCGTATTTCGCGGGATCGGCAGGGCGCATGGCGAGTAAGGCAAGCGATGTCCCCTCAGCCCGCCGGGTGGAGAGCAGCGCGCGCATCGTATCCGCTGTGATCAGCGGGTTATCGGCGTAAAGGATTGCGACATCGCCCTCTCCGAAAAGCGCTTCAGCCATGCGGGCCGCATGGCCCGTGCCAAGGCGTTCAACTTGCACCACACAGGGCCGGGGAGCGGCGGCCTTTTCGAGGGATGGCATATCCGGGCCGACCACCACGACGATTCGTTCGAACACGCCACTTGCCGTCTCGATGAGATGGCTGATCATGGGGCGGCCGCCGAGAGGGTGCATCGCCTTGGGATGTGCAGAACGCATGCGCGTTCCAAGTCCTGCGGCGAGGATGACGGCAGTCGTCGGTTTGTGATGGCGGACGGGCTGGCCGTCGGAAAAGGAAAATGATGTCATATCATTACGTGGCGTAGCCAACGCGACGGAGCTCTGTCAAACGCCCGCTCCGTCACTTCGGATTGCTGTTTATTGCAGCCTCCCTCATCACGAGGAAAATCGACCGTGAGCACCGAGATAATGACCGCCGTATTCGACCTAGACGGCACCCTGATTGACAGCCTGCCCGACCTTGCCGAGAGTGGCATTGCCCTTCTGAAATCCTATGATCTGCATCTCCCGAACGAAGAAGCCGTGCGGGGCATGATTGGGGACGGGGCACATCGTCTTGTCGACCGATTGCTGATCTACGGGGGAGACGAGAAACGCATCGATCGCGATGAGGCCACCCGTCGTTTTCTGGAAATTTACGAGCCGAGAGCGACTGAGAAAACGCACCTCTTTCCCGACACGCAGGCCATGCTCACAACATTGCGTGAGCGCGGTATCGCGTGCGTCGTCTGCACCAACAAACCAGTCAAGGCAGCACAGACAATTCTCGAAAAGCTCGGGGTCGCCTCCCTGATCGATGCCATAGGTGGCGGCGACAGCTTCGCCACACGCAAACCTGACCCCGACCACATCCGCAACACGATGCGCCTGATTCATGCCGAGCCAACACGTGGCATCATGATCGGCGATCATCAGAATGATATCATGGCGGCGATGGGCGTTCCGATGCCTTCGCTGTTTGCGAGTTGGGGTTACGGCGATCGAAGCATGAGCGCCCATGCTACCGCTATCGCAGGATGTATCGCCGAGCTCCCTCGCCTGATCTATGATCTGTCACGCCCCAATTGAGCGTCACAAAGACCGGTCGGACGGAGGGATATGACGGCACGTGATGGCAGCCTTGCCCGCCGTCAGGATCTCAGCATCCTGCCTCATGGCTGCACGGCAGGAACATGATCAAGCACTGCTGTCATCTGTCCCAGTTTGGGATGCTCGAACTCAACACGAACCGCCGTCAGACCAACGCCTGGAATGTCCTGGAACCATGCAGCACCGGGGTGAGGCGCCTTCATGACCTCAAGATGGGAGGAATCCTTGATAAATCCCGCTTCCTGCTGCCCAACAAAATCGCAGCGCAACGCGGGCCCCTTGAACTTCTGGCCAAAACTGCCCGGCACATCGGCCTTGAAAGGACCATGCGACGTCATGGCGCTTAGGCGTAGCCCGTCGAACACCTGCGCATTACCATCGCATTTTCCAGTCTGACGCACATTTTCCAGCAAAAGGGCCATGGCACTGAGTGTGTCCATCGCATGGCCCAACTGAGTTTCCGGCACGGCCTCCCTGTCGGATTCCTTCGGATCGAGCGTGACCACATGGGGCATATTATCGGCATAGTGCAGGACGATGCTGCGATGTTTGCCCCGCGAGAAGCCCGTGCTTTCATAGCTCACAGGCTGCACCCAATAATGATCGAAATGTCCCTGAGCCATGCTCTGAATGTCCATGCGCATGAACCAGCTCATCAGGCCACCAGCATGAAGCGTCGTGCGGATCCCGTATCCAAGCTCTGTCAGCGTGTAATCGGCTGTAGCGTCGACGACATGCAAGCCATGGTTATAGACACGATAGACAGCCGTGGTCTGTCCGCTATTGGCTGCAGCGCGTGCGGGCATAGCCTCGCCCACACCAGCTGCAAATGACTGCCCCGAGAAACCAAGGACAAGCGCAGTTGCGGCAAGCCCTCTGCCGGGGGAGTTAAACGTCAAGGTTGGCGACTTTCTGGGCATTGCCAACAATGAAGTCGCGTCGTGGCTCCACCACATCGCCCATGAGCGTCGAGAACACCTGACCCGCATCTTCTACATCTCCTACCTTGACCTGAAGGAGAATACGCGTGGCCGGGTCGAGCGTTGTATCCCACAGCTGCTCATTGTTCATCTCGCCCAACCCCTTGAAGCGGTTGATGGCAAGGCCCTTGCGCCCCTGCTGAAGAACGCGGTCGAACACCATTGCAGGACCTGAAAGCTCGGCACCCTGACTGTCCAGCGAAAGCTTGACCGGGCCTTCGAAATAATCGGCCACGCGGCTGCCCTCACCTGCCAGCCAGCGTGCTTCTGCCGATTTCAGCAGGGCAGCATCGAGTGCATAGACTTCACCAACGCCACGCACGCTGCGCGCCAGACGCAATCCACCTTCCTCGGTGGGGCCGACCATCCAGCCGCGCTCGTTGACGGGCGATGCCGCATCGAGACGAGCCTGCAACACAGGCGCACGCTCCTGAGCGTGATCATGCCCCAGTGACAGAGCCTTGGCCACATAGGCCTGCTCAAGCACCCAGACAGGAATCTTGCTCGCGAGGGCTGTCAGAGTCTTGGCCACCTGGCCCATGGCCTTGACGCGCTCCATCAGCACATCGCCAGCAGCCACTTCGCCGCCAGCGAAGGTTAGCGTGGCGTTGCTCAGCGCCTTGTCGAGCAGATACTGCTCCAGCGCGGCGTCATCCTTGAGGTAACGCTCTTCATTGCCGCGCTTGGCACGATAGAGCGGCGGCTGGGCGATATAGAGATAACCCTTCTCGATCAGTTCCGGCATCTGGCGGAAGAAGAAGGTCAGCAGCAAGGTGCGAATATGCGAACCGTCCACGTCAGCGTCGGTCATGATGACGATCTTGTGGTAGCGCAGCTTGTCGATGGAAAAGCCGCCCTGCTCCACGTCGCCACGGCCAATGCCCGTCCCCAGCGCCGTGATCAGCGTGCCGACTTCGGCAGAGCCAAGCATACGGTCAAAACGCGCACGCTCGACATTAAGGATCTTGCCCTTGAGCGGCAGGATCGCCTGGAAACGACGATCACGCCCCTGCTTGGCCGTTCCACCTGCCGAGTCACCCTCGACGATGAACAATTCGGCCTTGCTGGCATCGCGCTCCTGACAATCCGCCAGCTTGCCCGGCAGTGAGGAGACATCCAGCACACCCTTGCGTCGCGTCAGTTCACGGGCACGACGGGCAGCATCGCGCGCAGCGGCTGCCTCGTTCACCTTGGCAATGACCGCCTTGGCTTCACGCGGGTGAGTTTCGAACCAGTGGCCAATTGAATCAGCAGCCGTGACGTGCACAACCGGCTGCACTTCGGAAGAGACCAGCTTGTCCTTGGTCTGGGACGAGAACTTCGGATCGGGCACCTTGACCGACAGCACCGCGGTCATGCCCTCGCGCATATCCTCGCCCGTAAGCGATGCCGAATTCTTGGATGACCCCGTGTCAGCGTACTTGCCAACAACACGCGTCAGTGCCTGGCGGAACCCTGCAAGATGGGTGCCCCCATCACGCTGGGGGATGTTGTTGGTGAAGCACAGCATGGTCTCATGGAAGCTGTCATTCCATGTCAGTGCGAACTCGACCTTGATGCCACTTTCGGCATGATCGATCGACCCGACGATGGGCGGGGTGACGATCGAGGTCTTGCTGGCATCGAGGTACTCGACAAACGCGCTCAACCCGCCTTCATAGCAAAAGACAACTTCCTTGTTCTCGGCATGACGTTCATCCCGCAGGACGATTTCGAGCCCGGAATTGAGGAAGGCCAGCTCGCGCATACGACGCTCGAGAATGGCAAACTCGAATTCCACCTTCGTGAAAGTCTGCTTGCTCGGCTTGAACGTCACGAGCGTGCCGCGTGGCTCGTCACTGGCACCGATTACCGCCAGAGCGTCGTCACGCTCGCCGTGCTGGAAACGGATGAAGTGTTCTGTGCCATTGCGCCAGATACGGACTTCCATCCATTCCGACAGCGCATTGACAACGGCCGCGCCAACGCCGTGCAGACCACCGGAAACCTTGTAGGAATTCTGGTTGAACTTGCCGCCCGCATGCAGCTTTGTCAGCACCACTTCTGCCGCGCTGACGCCCTCTTCCTCATGCAGATCGGTCGGAATTCCACGCCCATTGTCACGGACACTGATCGAACCATCGCCGTTGAGTGTCAGGATACACCGCGTCGCGTGGCCAGCCTGAGCCTCGTCTACGGCGTTATCGATGATCTCGAACACCATGTGGTGCAGGCCGGACCCGTCATCCGTATCGCCGATATACATACCGGGGCGCTTACGTACCGCATCGAGCCCCTTGAGAACCGAGATCGAGGAGGCGCCATAATCGGCTTCGTCATCGAGGCTTTCGGGCAACTCGGTCGGACGGATCTGTTCGGACATGCTGGCGTGACGCTCCTACTCGCAACAAGCTGCCAATATAGCCTCTCTAGGGGGCTACGGCTAGGGCGTTGGAACCGGGCAACCGGACAAGCACCTGTCAGCCACCCAGGGACCCGAAATGCCCCAGCCACGCCCCCTGTGCGGCAAGCCTGTCAGAGCCTCGGGGCCGCTTTGCATAGCAACCCAAACCCGTCTTGCGACTTCTCATCCCGTGCCGGCTGCCTGGCACAGTTTCCCCGACGCAAGCGAGATAAGCCGCCATGACCGATCCGACCGACAAGAAAACCATCAAAACGACCACGCCTGGAGGGGCCAGCCCCGCCACCAACCGGCGCAGCATGATGCAAGGGGCAACGCTTGGGCTTGCAGGGCTGGTTGCCGGGTCGAGCCGTGCGCAGGCTGCGCCAGATGCGACTGCCGTCTCAGCACCGTTGGCCGACCCGCAGAAACTCTATCCCCACGCCCCGTTTGCGTCTCAGCCCCAGGAGTGGCCGGGCCTGCAATCGCGCATGCATCCCAAACCGGATTGCGGAGAGACAAGCTACAAAGGCAGTGGCCGCATGGCTGGCCGCCGGGCCCTGATCACCGGCGGCGATTCAGGCCTTGGGCGCGCCATCGCCATTGCCTACGCACGGGAAGGGGCTGATATCGCGATCAACTATCTCCCGCAGGAAGAAGAAGATGCGCGCGAGGTTGTGGCCCTCATCCGCAAGGCGGGACGCAAGGCCATTGCTCTGCCGGGCGACATTCGCGACGAGGCGTTCTGTCAGAAGCTTGTGTCGGACGCTGCGTCACAACTCGGCGGCCTTGATACGCTGGTGAACTGTGCCGGTCGGCAGCACTACCATGAGAGTATCCTTGAACTCTCCACCGAGGAATTCGACTGGACACTCAAGACCAATCTCTATGCGCTATTCTGGATCATCAAGGCAGCTATCCCCCATATGCCACCGGGCAGCGCCATCGTGAACACAGCCTCTTCCAACGCCTATAACCCGTCGGAAATCATCATTGATTACAGCCTTACAAAAGCTGGCATCGCCAACCTGACCAAATCTCTGGCCAAGCAGCTTCTGCCAAAGGGCATACGCATCAATGCCGTGGCGCCCGGACCTTTCTGGACACCACTACAGGTCTGTGGCGGCCAGCCCATGTCCGCCGTCGAGAAATACGGGACCACGGTGCCGATGGGGCGTCCGGGCCAGCCAGCGGAGATCGCACCGGTCTATGTCACGCTCGCCTCCACGGAGGGAAGTTACATCACCGGACAGATCTACGGCATAACTGGTGGCACAGGTATGCCCGGATAACAGCGACGCCCCTTTCGGGCAGCGTTCATTAAACGAAAAGGGGGCGCACCCGGCCATAGGTGCGCCCCCTTTTCTCGAGATGCCTTCCTTCGCCATACCGCTCGCCGGATGAACCGGCCTACGGCATGGCAATGGCCCTGCGGCCAATCAGTTCAGCTCGGCCTGCTGGCCATTGATGACCAGCCCTTTGTCGTTGGCCGAGACATGCACGGTCTGACCATCAAAGATCGTCCCATCCAGGAGCAGCCCTGCCAGCGTGTTCTGCAGGCTGCGCTGTATGACGCGCTTGAGCGGGCGCGCGCCGTAAACCGGATCATAACCGGACTCTGCCAGCCAGTTATCTGCCGCCTGATCCAGATCGAGCGTGATCTTGCGGTCGGCCAGCAGCTCACGCAGGCGCTTAAGCTGAATGGCGACGATACGGTTCATATCTGCCCGCTGCAGACGAGAGAACAGAACGATCTCGTCCAGACGGTTCAGGAATTCAGGGCGGAAATGATTGCGCACCACCGCCATGACCTGTGCCTGCACGAGGTCCGTGCTCTCCCCATCGGGCTGCTGCGCCAGTATGTCCGAGCCGAGATTGGAGGTCAGGATGATGATCGTGTTGCGGAAATCCACCGCACGCCCCTGCCCGTCCGTCAGACGGCCGTCATCGAGCACCTGCAGCAGGATGTTGAAAACATCCTCATGCGCCTTCTCGACCTCGTCAAACAGGATGACCTGATACGGCCTGCGACGGACCGCCTCGGTCAGCACGCCACCCTCTTCGTAGCCGACATAGCCGGGAGGCGCACCCACCAGGCGGGATACGGCGTGCTTCTCCATGAACTCGCTCATATCCACGCGCAGCATGGCGCGATCGTCGTCAAACAGGAACTGCGCCAGCGCCTTGGCCAGTTCGGTCTTGCCGACGCCGGTCGGACCGAGGAAGAGGAACGAACCGATGGGGCGATTGGGATCCTGCAAACCTGCACGGGCACGACGCACCGCGTTGGACACCGCCTTGAGCGCAGGCTCCTGACCAACCACGCGCTCACGAAGTTCATCCTCCATACGCACCAGCTTGGCGCGCTCACCTTCCAGCATCCGGTCCACCGGTACACCTGTCCAGCGCGACACGACAGAGGCAATTCCCTGGTCGGTCACAGCCTCGCTGAACAATCCTGCCTGAGCGGCATCCTGCTGCTCGACCTGTTGGGCTTCTTCAATCTGACGCTCAAGGCCTGGGATCGTCGCATACATAAGCTCGGACGCCTTGCCGAGATCACCCTTGCGTTGAGCAATATCGACATCCGAACGCGCCTGATCAAGCTGCTCCTTGAGCTTCTGAACTGCATTCACCCGGTCCTTTTCGGCATGCCAAGCAGCGCTCATGGTGTCCGACTGCTCCTGCAGGTCGGCCAGCTCGGCTTCTAGCTTCACCAGACGCTCGCGGCTCGCGCTGTCCTCTTCCTTGCGGATCGCCTCGCGCTCGATCTTGAGCTGGATGATACGACGGTCGAGTTCATCGAGCGCCTCGGGCTTGCTATCGATCTGCATACGCAGGCGGCTTGCCGCCTCATCCACGAGGTCAATAGCCTTGTCCGGCAGGAACCGATCCGTGATGTAGCGATTGGACAGCGTCGCGGCAGCCACGAGTGCACCATCGGTGATACGCACACCGTGATGCAGCTCGTATTTTTCCTTGATGCCACGCAGGATCGAGATGGTATCAGCAACCGAGGGCTCACCCACAAAGACCGGCTGAAAACGACGAGCGAGCGCCGCATCTTTCTCGATGTATTTGCGATACTCGTCGAGGGTGGTGGCACCGATACAATGCAGCACGCCGCGTGCAAGCTCCGGCTTGATCAGGTTCGACGCATCCATTGCGCCATCGGAGCGTCCCGCGCCCACGAGCGTGTGCATCTCGTCGATGAACAGGATCACCTGCCCCTCGGCGCTTTCGATTTCCTTGAGAACGGCTTTCAGGCGCTCCTCAAATTCACCGCGATATTTCGCGCCGGCCACCAGGGCACCCATATCGAGCGAGAGCAGCTTCTTGTTGCGCAGCGCTTCCGGCACGTCGCCATTGACAATACGCAGCGCCAGACCTTCCACGATGGCGGTCTTGCCCACACCGGGCTCACCAATCAGCACAGGATTGTTCTTGGTGCGGCGTGCCAGAACCTGAATGGCGCGACGGATTTCCTCGTCACGACCGATCACCGGATCGAGCTTGCCCGATTGGGCCACGGCCGTCACATCCCGCGCATATTTCTTGAGGGCATCGAAGCCCGCCTCGGCGTTGGCGCTATCGACCACGCGTCCCTTGCGCAATTCCGCCACTGCACGCTCAAGGGCCTTCGCATCGGCCTTACCTTCGCCCAGGGCCTGTCCAGCGCCGGTCTTGCTGGCAGCAAGCGCCACGAGCAGACGATCCTGCGCAACGAAGCTGTCACCGGCACGCTGGGCATCCTGCTCAGCACTATCGAGTACACGCACAAGGTCAGGCGTTGCCTGAGGCTGACCGGCCCCGCCGCCCTGCACCCTAGGAATACGAGCCAGTGCGGCATCATTGGCTTTGCGGACTGCTTCGGGTGTACCCCCGGCTGCGCGGATCAGGCCCGAGGCAGCGCCCTCAGGATCATCGAGCAACGCTTTCAAAAGGTGCTCGGGGGTCAACTGCTGGTGGAAGTCGCGTAGTGCAATTGTCGAAGCGGCTTGAAGAAAACCGCGGCTACGCTCGGTAAATTTCTCAATATTCATGTTTTCGCAATGCTCCTATGCCCCGTAAAGGCGGCTGGTTACGACAACGAGAACCCCTCTCAGGCAGTTCTCGCCTCGTCATAACTTGAACATGGGAACATTGCGGCTTTTTCCAAGGCCACCTTGGCACGTTTCTTGCAAAAAGGGCGCTGCCTTGACCTCCCGTGGCGATACCGCGCCGTGATGCGCCCTAGTCAGGCGCGTTGGCGGCCTTAAAGTCGTCAAGAGAAAATTCGCAGCCAAAAATCTCAATCTGATCGGTCTGCAGATAGACCTGCTTGCCCGGTATGGTGACACGAACGAAGCGCCCGAGAACGCCCGCCTCGTCGATCCAGTTGAATGGCGTCCCGTCAAGCCCGCCGAAGACCGGGCCGTCCTGCCGATCGATAATCGTTTTCCATATGATGCGATCATGCGAAACTTCGACCTTGAAGCTCGCCAGCCGCTCCATCACGCCATCCAACCGGTTGAAAATCATGATCTGATGAATGTGGCTAAGCACTTCCAGATCAACCATCCACCAGGGGTTGTCTTCAAGGGTCGTGTGATGCTGCGGGTGTCCCGTCAGGAAACCTGATACGGCCCGACTGGCATCGTCATCGCGCGAGCCTTGATGCATGGTGGAACTCTGCGTGGCGCGCTTTCCTCTCGAAAGGAGATCCCATTGCGAGCAGGGCACGATGCTCGTCTGCCATCCCTTGCCGATCATCGCCCCCCAATAGTCGGACAGATAGGTATCGAGCACGGCATTGGTTGCAGCGTGATACTCGGCCCGCTCCTGGGCATTCTTGTTCTGCCAATGGGTCTGGGCAGCGAAGTCTCCCTGGCATCCGCGGGCAACACGACGCATGAAATCCTGTTCCGAGCGGATATTGAAATGCGCGATATAGCCAGCCTGAACGAGGCGCTCACGCCTATTGTCGGCGTTCAGAAAAGACCACGCGTGGTTAGGGAAGTTATCGTAATAACCCTCCATCGATTCACCGAGCATGTTGCAGGCGCGCAGCGGCGCGCCCAGGCCGAATAGATCATGATGAATGGCCACATGCGGGTTCTCGCAGGCACGCCGATAGGACACGGCCTCCGCCTTGGCGAGGATCTTGGTAAAAGGTGAGGCACCGCTCTCGCGATAGCGGTAATGACGCAGGACACTTCCGGCTGGCCGCTCGACATGACCACCATGGCCATAGCCACACCAGTTGAGATAGACCGCGTCGTGATCTGCACCGAAACGGGTGCTTACACTGCTGATGTCGTTGCTGCCCGGCAAACACACAAACTCATCGATATCCAGAAACATCAACCAGCGCGTCTCATGCACATGGTGGCGCAGAAAGTGGCGATACATCTGAAACTGCTCGCCCACATAGCGATAGTGATGGAAGGTCACGAATGGCTTTTCGGCGATAATGAAAGGCATCACCGCTTCATAGAGTGCCGTCGGATCATCATCGTTACAGTACAGATAGACATGGTCGAACCCGATCGACCGATGATAGGTGAGCCATTCCACGACGCTTTCCGTCTCCCAGCGCGCGCAGGCTACCAGTGAATGCTGGTAATGCGGCGCAGGCCAGATTCCCTTGTTGCGAGCAACTTCCAACGGAAGCTTGCCATAACCAAGAAGATCAACCGGGGGCAGATTTACTGACTGTGACGGCGCCATGTCTTTTCTTGTCGTCCTGATGCGATAATACTTACGCGCTAACGCGTTGATGCCGCACAATAAGACGCGCCAATGCCAAGCCATAGTGAATTCTTGTGACAGACCTGCGGAACAGACAGGACGCAGGATCGTGACAGGCGTTATCGTGCTCTTGTCACGCGTTATACGTATCCGAAGCGGAGCCCTTCCGGGTTCGCCGTTTCCGCTCTCCTGAAACGACACGCAATATTCTGTCGCGCAACTCAACGCGTCTCCATGCGTGATCATTGCCGTTCATGTAATGCGAGGCCCCTTTGGCGGCCGATAACGGGACAGTTTCTATGACCGATCTTCTCTCGCCCATGCTTCTGCCTGAAACGAGCTGGGTGCGCCGTTCCGCCCATCGCCTGTGGTTAGCCGCCGAGGGCCGCCGCCTGCTCCGCTTTGCTATGGCATCGCGTATGGAGGGCGGTTTTGGCGCCCTTGGCCGCGACGGCACCCTGCCCGAAGGCGCGTTGCCAGACGGCATCCTGACCGCCCGTATGGTCCATGCCTTCTCCATGGCAGCCCTGCAGGGCATCCCGGGCTGCCTCCCGCTTGTGCGTCATGGCGTCAAGGCTCTTCTCGGCCCGCTCCATGACAAGGATCACGGCGGCTGGTACGAATCACCTGCGGCACGCGAGGGCCGCAAACAGGCCTATCTTCATGCTTTCGTGGCCCTGGCCGGCTCGTCTGCCACCTTGCTGGGAGTCGAAGGGGGCGAAAAGCTCCTCAGCCTGGCGACCGAAGTCCTCGAGAAACATTACTGGTCCGAAGATGAAGGCGTCATGCGTGAGAGCTTCGCCTTCGACTGGAGCGACGAGGAAGATTATCGCGGTGCGAACGCCAACATGCATTCGACAGAATCCTGCCTCGCCCTTGCCGATATCACAGGGGATGAGAAATGGCTCGATCGCGCCCATCGTATCGTGCATCGCTTTGTGCACGAGATCGCGGGAAACCATGATTACTGCATGCCCGAGCATTTCAACCGGGAATGGACACTCCTCAAGGACTACAATCAAGACAAGACGACAGACCCCCTGCGCCCCTATGGCATGACACCGGGCCATTTTGCAGAATGGGCCCACCTTACTCTGAAGGTAGAGGCCGCTCTGCTGCGACGCGAGGGGACCGCCCCCGGCTGAATGCTGCACGATGCCCGCGCCCTGCTGGACTCAGCGTTGCGCTTTGGGTGGGCACCCGATGGCGATCCTGGAATGATCTACACGATCGACTGGGACCATAAGCCGGTCGTGACAGTGCGTGCGCACTGGGTGCAGGCGGAAACCGTCACCGCTGCAGTGAACCTGCTCAAGCGCACGGGCAGCCCTGCCTATGAAACATGGTATCGCAAGGTCTGGGACTATATCGCCAGCACACTGATCGACCATGAGTTTGGTGGATGGCGCAATGAGGTGGACGCGCAGGGGCGTTATTCAGGCGAGGTCTACCCGGACAAGGCTGATCTGTATCACGCCTTCCAGGCGACGGTTGCCCCCATTCTCCCCCTGTCGCCTTGCCTTACGCTCGCGTTGCGTGAGTCAGACATCGTTTGAGGACATCACGCGATCGATAGCGCCCAGGCGGGTCGTCCTGAAAATGCCGGATGGTAACGCCACCCGGCATTTCGCTTATCGAGACATCAGCTGAACCGCTGAGGGGACCTTATTCAGTGCCTCCCGGCGCCTCGATCTGATCGTAACCCGCAGATCCCGGCGGAGCGCCGCGCGGGACAAGCGGTTCGTCCGAAACATGAATGGCCTGCAGCCTGTCGGGCCCAAGACGCCTTGCCACGACTAACTTGCCATAGGCCGTCTGATAGCCGTAACCCTCCGCATAGATCGGTGCCCCGAGACGCAGGAAAGAGGTACGGGCGCCGGAAGCAGGCACACGCAGCACGGTGCCATTATCGAGTAAGGCTCCATTCAGCGCCCCATCACCATCATGCAGCAACCGTGCGATCCGGCCCTGCGTGCTGGCGGGGGGCGCTGCCGTCACGAGCTCCGGCATGGGCGAGGCACAAAGCTCCTGCCCGTTGCTCAGCGCGAAAGCTCGGACGAGACGAAGCGATGGTGCGGCAAGCCCGCGAACGGTGATGGTCGCCCCAGCACGCATGTGATGATCCTGCGCGGCGAGACCGGGGGGCATTTCGATTTCGGTGCCATCCCTAAGCAAGGCACCCACGGCGTCTCCCTGTGTGCCCGGCAATAGGCGGTCTATCTTGCCAGAAAAACGGGGGAGACTTGTCAGATCGAAAACACATCCCGCCGGGAGCGAGTCGGAAACTGCTTGCGACATTTTCCCCTGAGGCTTCGTATCCCCTGAGATCGCAGGCTGAGCAGCGGCACGCCCCGCAGGCGCAAGCACCAATGCAGCAACGAACCCTGCCAGCAAACCGGTTCTGATCTTCATGTTTCCCCCCTCTGTGAGAGCTATCTCAGCCCTGTCCTTCACAACCGACTGATTGACGCGCCGTTACCCGGCGCGACTTCAGTCCGAGGCACCGGGCAGTCGGGAAAGCGACAACGCAGACCAGTTTCAATGACGGAAATGGCGCATACCGGTGAATACCATGGCAATGCCAGCTGCATCGGCAGCATCGATCACTTCCTGGTCGCGGATGGAACCGCCCGGCTGGATAACGGCGATGGCGCCGGCCGCAATCACGCTCTCAAGGCCGTCGGCGAAGGGGAAGAACGCGTCAGACGCCGCGACCGACCCCTCTGTCAGTGCCACCGTCTCACCTGCGGCCTCGGCTGCGTCGAGGCTCTTGCGTGCCGCGATACGCGCTGAGTCGACGCGTGACATCTGCCCGGCCCCGATGCCGACCGTGGTACGATCCTTGGCGTAGATCACGGCATTGGATTTCACGTGCTTGGCAACGCGGAAAGCAAAAAGCAGATCGGCCATTTCAGCGTCGGTCGGTGCCCGCTTGGTCACGACACGCAGATCGGCTTCGGTCACCTGACCGGCATCACGGCTCTGTGCCAGGAAGCCGCCTGCAACCGACTTGAAGGTCATGCCCTCAGCCGTGGCGGAAGGTACGCCCCCCGTCAGGAGCAGGCGCAGGTTCTTCTTGCGGCTCAGCGCCGTGCGTGCGCCTTCGGTGGCATCAGGAGCCACAATCACCTCAGTGAAGATCGTGGCAATCTGCTCGGCTGTCGCCTCATCGAGTGTACGGTTCAGCGCGACGATGCCGCCAAAGGCCGAAACGGGGTCACATTTGAGTGCAGCTTTCCATGCCGCCTCGAGCGTCTCGGCGCTGGCCACACCGCAGGGATTGGCGTGCTTGACGATCACCACGCTCGGCTTGTCGAACTCGGCAACAGCCTCGAAAGCCGCATCAGTATCGTTCAGGTTGTTGTAGCTGAGGGCCTTGCCCTGGATCTGCGTTGCCGTCGCGATGCCGAAACGCTTCTCACCGGTGACATAGAAAGCCGCCTGCTGATGCGGGTTCTCACCATAGCGCAGGGCCTCACGACGCGTGCCACTCAGTGTCATGGTTTCTGGCAAGGCGTCGCCGCGCTGGCCCGCAAACCAGGTGGCAATCATCGCATCATAGGCACCCGTATGGGCATAGGCGGCACCTGCCCAAGCTGTGCGCTCGGCCAGTGTGGAGCCGCCAGCATCGAGCGATGCCTTGAGCGCATCATATTGTGCGGGCTCTGTCAGGATCACGACATGGTCGTGATTCTTGGCTGCTGCGCGGATCATGGCGGGGCCACCGATATCGATATTCTCGATGCAGTCCTCCGGGCCTGCCCCCGACGCGACGGTCGCGGCAAACGGGTAGAGGTTGACGCAAACGAGGTCGATCGGCGCAATATTGTGTTCAGCCATCTGGGCCTTGTGGGAGTCCAGGTCCCGACGGCCAAGAATACCGCCATGGATCTGCGGTACCAGCGTCTTGACGCGACCATCTAGAATTTCGGGAAAGCCCGTGTGATCGGAAACGTCCGTCACGGGCAGTCCGGCATCACGCAGGGCCTTGGCCGATCCGCCCGTCGAGAGAAGCTGCGCGCCATGCGCGACCAGCGCCTTGCCCAGATCGATCAGACCGGCCTTGTCTGAAACGGAAAGAAGCGCCCGGCGGACGGGCAGGCGATCGGGAGAGGTCATGACGGGCTCCGGAATGGCTGAATTTCAAGAGGTGCTCATAGGCGTCCGAGCCATTTTACGCAATAAAAGCCATGCGCCGGGCTTTGCCGCTGTGAGACCCGATTGATGTATGATGGCCGGACTGACGCGCCTCATGGGTCAGGAGATGATACGTCACGCCTCCCAACAACCCGAGGCTGACAAGCAGGACCATATATTCGCGCAGGCTGCCAACCCTGGCATATGGCCAGAGAGAAATCCTGTTGCGGGATAATGGGTAGAGCGCCCAGCACCCACCAGTCACGAGGTCACCTGCGATATGGCTCGCATATCCGATCAGGAAACTTCCCAGAGCCGAACGCAGGACACCCATTCCACCCAAATGGATCGCAGCCAGACCCATCAGCAATGGCACAGCCAGAGAATGGGTAACTGTCCTATGGCCTACCCAACGGGAAAGCGTTCGCGAAAGCCAAGGCAAGCGACAGCCAAGTATGGAACGTTCGGTGTCGATATCAGGTGTCAGGCTCCCCAGGGCAGCCATTCCCAGGGAGGCGAAAGTGAACGGCACATAGCCTGCCGCCGCGGCCGTTATTCCACAGGCCAAACCAAGAACGATATGAGAACGTCCATTCATGCCGCCTTATGGCACCACTTGATCATTCCGGTCTAGGCCGATGATTCTAAACAAGACTCTGAGCAAGATATTTTGTTCAGATTGACACCATGATCGCGCTAGGATCGATGTTTGTTCTCTCACACCCCGAAGGAACAAATATTTGACTCAAGAATCTCGTAATATCAGGAAGTTGTACAATTTTGATAAAGCAATATCCAAAGATACAGCTTCTCATACACTGGACAAATCAACGACCCTAACCTGCTGACTTTGAGGCTTTATCCTCCGAAAATTCCGGATACTCCCAACCTCCACCCAGTGCCCGATAAAGAGAGACGAAAGCGGTCGCAATCTGAATTCTGTTGGCCGAGAAAGTCGCCTCCGCGGCCAGCGCCGCAGCCTCCGCCGTGTCGACCTGGAGGAAGTCCACAGCCCCTTCGCGATAGCGCTGTTGCGCAACTTCAACGGCCTTGCGGCTCTCCTGCCACGCGATCCGCGTCTGCACGAGGCGTTTCTGGGACTGGGCATAAGCCGTCAAGGCATTGTCGACCTCGTTCCAGGCCGTCGTCACGGTCTGGTGGTAGGTAAGCGCCGCGTCTTTTTGCTCGGCCCGTCTCAGTGCCAGCGTCCCGCGCAGGCGTCCGCCCTCGAAGAGTGGGACAGACAGGGTTGGCCCCGTCGCAAACTGACGAGATGGCAGTGAAAAGAAATTCGCTGCAGACAGGGTCTGTGTGCCCATTTGCCCCGTCAGGGTAATATCCGGGTAAAACGCAGCAATGGCGACCCCGACGCCAGCAGTCGCCATATGCAGCTTGGCTTCGGCTTCACGAATATCAGGGCGCCTGCGAGCCAGGGCTGAGGGCACCCCGATCGGCGCAGCCGGCACGATGATCGGCATCGTGCCTTCACGGCGCGCCAGTTCCTGCGCGAGGCTTCGCGGCGGTTCGTCCAGAAGCAGGCCGATGGCATTGATCAGCGCACTTTCCGAATTGCGTAGGGTGGGAAGCGCCGAGGCCGTATTGGCCTGCTCCGTACGGGCCTGCGCCAGATCGAGCGTGGTCGCTGCGCCGTTGCCAAACCGTGACTGCACGAGGGCCAGATCATGATCGGAAACCGCCATGTGCCGCTCGGTGATTGCAATCTGGTCCTGAACACCGCGAAGCTGCATGTAGCTGTCAACCAGTGTCGCGATCGTACTTAGAGCAAGGCCGTGGCGTGCCTCGGCTGCGGCCTCCTGTGCTGCGTGCTGGGCTTCGACGGCGCGGCGTATTTGCCCGAAAAGATCGAGATCCCATGATGCGCCAAGCGTGTTCTGGAAGAAGTCATATTCGTTCGGCGCGCCAGTGCGTGGCTGCACAAGCGAGATAAATCCTGTCTCGCTCTGATGGGTGCGGGTATAGGACCCGGCCCAGTTCAAACTAGGGAGCCCCTGCGCGGCCGCGATACGTGTTTGCGACCGGGCTTCGGCAATACGTTGCATCCCGCGCTGCAGGTCGATGTTCTGCACTGCAAGACGATCAATCAGATGGTTGAGCTCAGAGTCATTGAACTGCTTCCACCAGGCCACATCGACCGGACCGCCATAGGTCGCTCCTGCCACATCCTGCGGCTCCGCCCCGAACTGCACGGGCGAGATCATATCCGGACGTTTGAAATCAGGGCCCATCGTGCAGGCTGCAACCATGCTACCAACGCAGCACAGCGCTATTCCCCCGCGCAGAACAGCCGCCCGCCTGATCGTTCTCATCGTGCGGTGATCCCGTTCGCGCTATGCCGCTGCTCATCCACGACATTTTCAAGATGGGTATCGACCGTCGTCTCGACCGAAAAGCCCATACGCAGCAGCTTGGCGAGAGGCTGGTTCGGGGCCACGACGATCTTCACGGGAAGGCGCTGGACGATCTTGGTGAAATTCCCCGTGGCATTTTCCGGGGCGATCGGGGCGAAGGCAGCACCCGAAGCCGGAGGGATACTGTCAACGATGCCGTCCAGATCCATGTCATAGGCATCGACATGGATACGGGCATGCTGCCCGGGACGCATATGGCGCAGCGCGAGCTCACGATAATTCGCCATGACCCAAAGCTGATCCATCGGCACAAGCGCCATGAGGGCGGCACCCGGCGATACGTAATTGCCCGATTGAACGGTCTTCTCGCCCACCATACCGTCAAACGGTGCGCGTATCTCGGTATAGGACAGGTTGAGTTCGTCCTGCCGCACCACGGCGTGGTCGATCTTAAGCGTCCTGAGCGCCGCCTCATGGCGTGCCCGCAGGATCGGAATCTCATCCTGTGCTGCCGTGATCCGCGCTTTCATGCTCCTCAGATTGGCTTCCATTTCGCGCATAGAGGCATCGGTAAGCTGACGCTCCTGCGCGGATCCTGCGCCGGTCTGAGCCAGGTTGTGATAGCGCTGGGCATTCTGCCTAGCATAGACGAGTTGCGCTTCGATCCGCGCGGCCTCTGCCTTGCTTTCCTCGATCATGCTCGGCTGACGATCCACCGCTGCCTCGGCATCGAGCACGAGCGCCTCGTCGTGCGCGAGCTGGGCACGACTGCGCGTAAGCGCCGTTTCGTAGTCGCGTGGATCGAGCCGTGCCATGACCTGCCCCGCCTTGACGCTCTGGTTATCATCAACCAGCACCTCGACCACCTGTCCCGGCACACGCGGCGCAATGGTGGCGTAATGGGCCGTCACATAGGCATCATTTGTCCAGACCTTGCGGTTTGGCACGAAAATGATCGCAAGGATGATCCCGCAGAACACCACGAGAATGAAGCCTGTCACAAGGAAAGGCCATTTGGCGGGACTGCTTTTCTGATCGTCTGAGGCCATGATTCAGGATTTTTTCTTCACGAACATGAGGCGGGGGGGATAGGTCCGCTGAGGCAGGAGAATGACCCATGCCATGAGGAAAACCGTGATCCCGGCGATGATGAGATAGGCGTCAGACAGTTCCAGAACGGTCGTCTGATGGGCAAGCTGATATTTGAAGGTGGGCAACGCATCCGGGCTGCGCGGGGTACCGTCAGGCAGTAAAGGCGCCGGGCGCTGCAGCGGAATGGCATTTGCCTGAAAGGTGCGGTAGCGGTCCAGCCCGATGCGGTCCGTAATGCGGTTGGAATGCAGCCCACCGCGCCAGCGATGGATAAGCTGGAGCATCCAGACGCCGATAGCCTGCGACACGGCACGCGGGGTGTTGACCATCGCCGAGGCAAACGGCCCCTCGGCGGGAACGAGCGAGTTGGTGGACATCATGAGCAGTGGCATGACAATCATCGCCTCACCCGCGCCCATGAAAATCTGCCACAGATAGAACTCGTTGCGGTTCCATCCGACCGTCAGAAAGCTATCGCCAATACACGCCATGCAGATCAGGCACATGCCCAGCAGGCTGACCACGCGGCTATCGACCGCCTTACTGTTCAGCACCACAGCCATAAGAGGCAGCATGACGAGCTGGATACAGGCAATCTCCAGCGTGACAGGGTAGATCTGTTCAGGCCGGTAGCCAGCCACTTCCTGCAGGAATGTCGCAGGCAGGGTCGATGAAGCCAGAGACACCACAAGGAAAATGAGCAACGTCGTTGCCCCGTAGGCGAAATTGCGTCGACCGAGCAGCTGGATACGAAACAGCGGCGTATGCTGCTCCCATTCATTGATCACCAAAAGGGGTATGCACACCACCGCCACCAGGGCCATGACGCAGATAGCGGGTGAATTAAACCAGTCCAGCCGGTCTCCCTGCTGCAGCATGGTGGAGAGCGCCCCGAAGCCGAACAATATAAGAAGCGCGCCCTTCCAGTCGAAATTGCGGAAGCGTTTGTAATTCGGCTCCTCTGGCGCGATGCCATACCATATGAGCGAAATTGCCAGACTGCCAAAAGGCACGGCTTGCCAGAACACAAAGCGCCAATCGACAAGATCGGTCCACAGACCCGCCAGCGCCGTGCTGAGATTGGGAAAAAACGTGGCTGTAAGAGAGTAAGCCGCGAGGCCATAAAGCCGCACAGGGGGGGCAAGTACGCGCAGGGCGACCAGCAGCAGCAACGGTACGGCAAACCCGCCAGCCAGCCCCTCGACAAGACGCAACCCATAGAGCAGGGTCAGATTGTGGTTGAACGGAATGCAGGCGGCCGAAAGGCTGGCAATCATCGCCACAACCACGGCAAAGCGACGGACGCCGAAGGTCAGCGCCATCCAGGGCGCGAGCGACATCCCCATGACCTCAGCCGAAAGATAAAGGCTGTTGAACCAGGTTCCGGGGTCGTGGCTGATGCCCAGCCCGCCCAGGATATCAGGGAGTGATTGTGACGAGACCTGCTCGTTGAGCTCGGTTGTCATCGCGAGCACGATGACACCAGCCAATCCGAAATAGGATCGCCCCTGCTTTGTCATGAAAGCGGCTGAGAGCCGTGGGGATCCGGACGAAATTCTGAGGAGGGCATGTCTGTGTCTATCCGTCGAAAGGCTTCGACTTGGCAATGATCCCGATCTTAAATTCTAAGTTATAATTTATGGTTGGCGGATCAGACACATGCCCCAATCCAGACCATGGAACCGCGGAACAGTCTTTCGTAACGCATGGGGCGCTGAACACAGCACAAGACTGGCAGTGAGGCAGCGCGGTAATCACATACGCACTCCTTACTTCCGCCTTCTGCCTGACGTTTTAGCAGGCGTTAGGGCCGCGCGAACCCGGCCCATCGTCGCAGATCTGTCAGAAGGTCTTTCTTTCCTCGCGGCTGGCCTCAGCCTGCCATCTTCGCAGCATTGCGAGCACGTGCCTCGATCGCGGCTGCATCGAAAGGACCGGCCGTAAGCCAGGAACCGCCCACACATGTAACGGCGGTTTCGGCGAGCCAGGCGCTGGCGTTATCTTCCGTGATCCCGCCCGTGGGGCAGAAACGAGCCTTGCCGAACACGGCGGCAAGCGCCTTGAGCGCGGGCAGGCCCCCATTGGCCATGGCAGGGAAGAACTTGAATCGGCTCAGTCCAAGGTCGAGCCCACGCATGATATCACCCGCATTGGCCACGCCCGGCAGAAGCGGCACGTCATGACGCTGTGCAGCAGCGGCGACTTCTGGCGTCAGACCGGGGCTTACGATGAACTGCGAGCCCGCATCGACAGCGCGTGCCAGATCGTCACCATTCAGCACAGTGCCCGCCCCGACATGAGCGCCCTCAACCTTGGACATTTCCCTGATGGCATCGAGTGCGCATTCGGTGCGCAGCGTCACCTCAAGCGTGGTCAACCCGCCCGCGACCAGCGCCTGCGCGATCGGCCGGGCTAGGGACAGATCCGGTATGACCAGCACCGGAATGACCGGACAACGCGTCATGACCGAGTCGAGCAGAGTCGTGTCGAGCATCGAAGAATTCCTTGTCGAGTTCTGTGGCATGCAGGTCCATCGTGTCTTCGAGAGCGGCGAGCATGGCTGAGCCCCCTTTCTCTGCCGTATCGGACCGGCTGCGCATCAGTGTGAACAGCTCGCGTCCAGTACCCAGTCCGGGCAGAGGCGGCAAGGCCGGTTGACGCGCCTGCCAGATGGCGGGCTCGACCAGCGCTTCGATCTGCCCACGACGGGCACAGATGCGCAGCATGTCACCATCCTCGATCCGGGCAATCGGCCCGCCGGATTGTGCCTCAGGGCAGATATGGATCGCAGCTGGCACCTTCCCGCTTGCGCCGGACATGCGACCGTCCGTGAACAACGCCACGCGATAGCCCTTGTCCTGCAGGACTGCCAGAGTGGGCGTCAGGCGATGCAGCTCAGGCATGCCGTTTGCATCCGGCCCCTGAAAACGGACCACCACAATGACGTCGCGGTTAAGCTTGCCTGCCTTGAAAGCGGCGATGACATCTTCCTGACGATCAAACACTGCAGCCGGTGCCTCGATGGTCTGGCGGTCATCATCGACGGCACTCGTCTTGTAAATGCCACGGCCGAGACTGCCCTGAACCAGGCGCATCCCGCCATCCTGACGGAAAGGCTCGCGTGTATCGCGCAGTACGCTGCGATCGGATGACGCACGCGCTGCACTGTAGAGCAGGGCCTCCCCTTCCAGCCGGGCACGGCAGGCGTAATCCGCGTAGCCACCCTTGGAGACCGTCAGGATATCCTGGTGCAGCATCCCGGCTTCGCTCAGCGCTGCAATCAGCGTTGGCAGCCCACCGGCTTCCTGCATGGCGTTCACATCGGCCGAACCGTTAGGATAAGCCCTTGTGAGCAGCGGTACGGCCCCGGAGAGCGCATCGAGATCGCTCCAATCGATGCAGATACCTGCCGCACGCGCAATGGCCGGCAGGTGGATGGCATGATTGGTGGACCCACCCGTGGCCAGAAGCCCGACAGCCGCATTCACGATGGCCTTTTCATCCACCATCCGGGCAAGCGGGCGGTGATCCGCGCCGGGTCGTGAAATTTCGACAAGGCGATGCACAGCCTTGCGGTTGAGCGCCTGACGGATGCGGGTGCTCGGGTTCCAGAAAGCAGAGTCGGGCAACATTAGGCCCATCATCTCCACCATCATCTGATTGGTGTTGGCCGTGCCATAAAAGGTGCAGGTTCCGGCACTGTGATAGGAGGCAGCCTCGGCCTCCATCAGGGCGCTCGAATCCACCTTTCCTTCGGCATAGAGCTGCCGCACGCGCTGCTTTTCCTTGTTCGGCAGCCCCGACGTCATGGGGCCTGCCGGAACGAGCAGCGCGGGCAGATGGCCAAAGCGCAGCGCGCCCATGAGCAGTCCTGGCACGATCTTGTCGCATATGCCCAGCAGCGCCACGCCCTCGAACATCCCGTGGCTCAATGCAATGGCGGTGCCCATGGCAATGTTGTCCCGCGACAGCAGAGAGAGTTCCATACCCTCCTGCCCCTGCGTCACGCCGTCACACATGGCTGGAACGCCGCCAGCCACCTGCACCGTCGCACCCATTTCGCGAGCGAAAAGGCGCATCTGGTCGGGATAGCGCGCGTATGGCTGATGCGCCGAGAGCATGTCGTTATAGCTGGTGACGACACCCAGATTCACCCCGCCCCCACGCATGAGGCGCGCCTTGTCCTCACCCGAAGCCGCGAGAGCATGGGCCAGATTGCCGCAGGCAAGACGCGGGCGCGAGATGCCCTTCTGACGGTTTCGCTCCATGAGGGCGAGATAGCGACGCCGCGACACGGCGGAGCGCTCAATGATGCGCTCGGTGACGGAAGCAACGACGGGATGAACGGTCATGGCGGCTCGCTGGAAGCAGTTTCGTGCTCGCGTTTTCGCGAGCTGTGCCCTTGTAAAGTTTCCGTGATCAGCGCGTCAAGTGCCGGTTGGTAATAAAATTCCCAAACATGCGTCAGTTTTAAAACTTCCTATCAACATCCATGCAACAGCCTGTTGCATCGGGAACACATCGCAATGGAAATGTCACAATGGCGACGAGTGACTCTACGTTACGAGATTGAAACTCTTGATCACCATGTGCCATCTGCGGGGTCAAATTCGGAGCTTATTCCGCCCTCAATTCCTTTCGCGAAAGTGACCAATGGCCATTTCCCGCATACGCATCTGCCGCGCCTCCATGCTGCTCGGTGCAACGATCCTCGCCGGTGCAAGCTTCACGGCTCAGGCCGCCCCCACTACCACGGCCCAGCACAAGGCAAGCCACAAGAGCAGCACAAAGCGCGCCGTACGTCCGTCTGCGCGTCCGGTCAGCACGGGCATCACAGCAACCCCGGCGGCTGTCACGACGGCAGCGCCAGTGAGCGCACGTCGCAGCAGCCTGACGTCGCTTTCCGGCCCCGCCCCGGCTGGCAATGAGAGTATCACGGTCGTTGGATCGGCGCTGAGCACGGCCAATAACAGCAATGCCAATCCCGTGCAGATCATCACCGCCAAGCAAATTGCGCAGACGGGCGTTAACAACCTATCCGACTTCTTCTCGCGCCTGCCATCGGTCGGCTCCAGCGCGACTACGAATGCCGTAACCAACGGCGGTGGCGGCGTCTCCTGTACCGATCTGCGCAACCTTGGCACCAACCGTGTGCTGGTCCTGATCGACGGAAAGCGTACGACCATCAATGGCAACTCGAACTGCGTCGATCTGAACTCGATCCCGCTGCAACAGGTTGCAGGCGTGGAAATCCTGCGTGATGGCGGGTCAGAACTCTACGGCGCAGATGCCGTGTCGGGCGTCATCAACATCAAGATGCGTCACGACGTAAACACCGGCAACATCACGATGCGCGGCAGCATCTCGCAATATGGCGATGCGCCCGAGGGTATGCTCTCAGCGTTCAAGGGCTGGAACTTCGACCACGGCAAGGGCAACATCACCCTATTCGGTCAGTACCTAACCTCAACCGGCGTGATGCAGCGTAACCGTGCCTGGGCAAACCCCGTGGCGTTGACCAACCCGGTTTCAGGCCAGCCGACCTACGGCTCGTCGTACAGCACAAACGGTGTATTCTACCCAAATAGCGGCGGCACCTACACCACGCACGATGGCGGCCAGGCGGTTGTGCCATTCACAAAGGCAGATCGCTATCCCTTCAACCGCGATTCCAGCCTGACCAACAACTATCAGGATTCCTCACTCTCGGGTGATGCACATTACGATGTGAACAAGCACCTGACAGTCTATGCAAACGTGCTTTACAGCCACCGCACGACAAACAGCTTCATGGCGCCTGAGCCCATGTCCGGCTCGATCCCGCCGAGCACCCTTCCCGGCGCGGTCGTCGTTCCCGGCGATTATCCCGGCAACCCATTCGGTGAGGACACAACCGTCTATCGCCGTATGGGCGAGTGGGGCTCCCGCCGTTACGAGCGCGCCTCAGACACTGTGACCGGCATGTTCGGTGCAAAGGGCGAGATCACCCATGGGTGGATGTATGATGCATCCTACACCTATGGTGTTAACCGTGAGAACGTTCGCAGTCTGAACATTGGGAATTATGCCAATCTGCTCAACACCTGGGGTTTGCGCGCAACCGATCCCGGCAACCCGGACACCAGCCTCGTTTATGACCCGAGTGTTTGTCAGGCATCGGCAGGCTGTGAGCTCTCCTCACCTTTTGGCAAGCTGACCCCGCAGGGCGCTGCCTATACCAACTACACAACAGCCGAAAACATCCAGTACCAGTTCCGCGATACCAACTTCCGTGTGCACAACAACCATGTTGTCAACATGCCCTGGAAGAATGGGGGCGATCTTGGCATCGCCCTTGGCATGGAACATCGCAGTGAGCAGATGAGCGACAGCCCTGACCCGCTGGTGGCTCAGGGTATCACGCTGACTAACACGCAGGCCTATACCGGTGGTGGCTTCAACGTTTCCGAAGGGTACCTCGAAGGCAAGCTAAACTTGCTGAAAAACGCCTTCCTCGCCAAGGATCTGACGATCGACGCCCAGGGTCGTTATTCGTCCTACAACACTTTCGGCGCGGCCAAGAACTGGAAGGTATCGATCAACTGGGCACCGAACCGCGATATCCGCTTCCGTGGCACACTCGGCACGTCCTATCGTCAGCCGAATATCTTCGAGCTCTTCGGCGGCCAGCAGCTGAGCTACGAAACGGCATACGACCCCTGCTCGCAGGTCGGCACCTACGGGGCCGCCTCGGCAACCGTTGCCGCCACCTGTGCCCGTCAGGGTATTGGTCCGGGCTTCGAGATGCGTAACTCGGCTCAGGTCCCCACGCTTCAGGGTGGTAACTCTCAGGTCAAGCCGGAAACGGGTCGTACCTACACCTTCGGTACGGTTCTGACCCCGCACTGGGTACCGGGTCTCTCGCTGTCGGTTGAATACTGGCACTACACGCTCAAGAACATGATCAGCGCGATTGGTACGCAGTATCTGCTTGATCAGTGCTACACGGGTGCGAACACCGGCTATTGCGGCAATATCGTCCGTAACGCGCAGACGCAGCAGATTCAGACGGCCTCTGCCCTGTACGAAAATCTGGGCGGCCTGCGCACGAGCGGTATCGACTTCGATCTGGATTACACTTTCCGTATCACCCGTCATGACCGCCTGAACCTGAGCAACAACTTCCAGCAGCTGATCAGCTATCAGCAGCAATATGTGCCGGGTGGTCAGTGGTACAATTATGATGGCCGCCTACTGTACAACAACAGCACAGGTCAGCCCCGCGTGCGTGACTACGCAACGGCAACATGGCGTCATGACGATTTCAGCTTCATCTATATGATGAGCTATACGGGCGGCATGGTCTGGAACAACCAGTCGGAGGACCTCGTGAAGGGCACCGTTGGCCGTTACAAGACGCCGGGCATCTTCACGCATGACATCACGCTTGCCTATCAGCTGAACCGCTGGAACTTCCAGACAGGCGTGCGCAACCTGTTCGACAAGAAGCCCCCCTACGTCGTTGATGGTGCCACGAACAGCAACGTCTATCAGTACGGCAATCTCTTCATGGGCCGTAACGTGTTCGTCCAGGCCGGGGTCAATTTCTGATCCGTTCTGGCAAACATAACAGGCTATCGACCCGGCATCTCAAGGTGCCGGGTTTTTTTGTGCGATATCTCATACATATTGAGACAGATCACACGCATTGGTGAATTGCATCCCAGAAGCTGAGTGGGAATATGACGAATTCGTAAGAGTTTGGATGGGTCCCCATGGAAGTTGTTATTGGCGTCGATGTCGGCACAGGCAGTGCACGCGCCGGCGTATTTTCCCTCACCGGAGAGAAGCTCGCTTCCTGCGTGACCCCCACCCGCACCTGGCGGCCTGAGGCAGATTTCATCCAGCAATCCTCAACGGACATCTGGGGTGCCATCTGCAAGAGCGTCCGTACTGCGATGAGCGAGCTTGAGGGCAAAAATCCTGTGGTGCGCGGCATCGGGTTTGACGCCACCTGTTCGCTCGTCGTCCTTGATCGCGAGGGTAAGCCCCTCTCCATCGATCCCAAGGGGGACGCTGAGCAGGACATCATCCTCTGGGCCGATCACCGAGCGATGAAAGAAGCTGAGGAAATCAACACCGGCAAGTATGAAGTGCTGCGTTATGTCGGGGGCACCATCTCCCCCGAGATGGAAACGCCAAAACTCCTCTGGCTCAAGCGCAACATGCCGGAAACCTTTGCAAAGGCCGGCTATTTCTTTGATCTTCCCGATTACCTGACATGGCGCGCAACCGGCGCAGACTCCCGCAGCTGCTGCTCGACAGTGTGCAAATGGACCTATCTCGCCCATTCCAAGGGCTGGGATAAATCCTACTTCAAGGCAATCGGTCTGGGCGAACTGGTTGATGAAGGCTACCAGCGCATTGGCAAGGATGTGCGTTCACTGGGCGAGACCGTCGGGAACGGGCTGAGTGCCGATGCCGCGCATGAACTCGGGCTCGAAGCTGGTATCCCTGTCGGTGTATCCGCGATTGACGCCCATGCCGGTGGCATCGGGGTGATCGGCTCCGCATCGGGTGAAACGGTTGATGATGCCGCACTCGACCGCAGCCTTGCGTTGATCAGTGGAACGTCGAGCTGCCACATGGCCGTGTCGAAAGAGGCACGTTATGTGGATGGGATCTGGGGCCCTTATTCCGAAGCCATGATCCCTGGCACGTGGCTGAACGAAGCCGGTCAGTCTGCCGTAGGTTCACTCGTCGATTTCGTGATTTCCAACCATGCCTATGGGCCTGAGCTGGCCGAAAAGGCCAAATCGGAAGGTCGTACTGTTTACGAGCTGCTCAATGAGCGCTTGGCCGAACTCGAAAAGGGCGCCCTGCCCGGTTCGCTGACAGCCGAATTCCACGTACTGCCAGATTATCACGGCAACCGGTCGCCCCATGCCGACCCGACCCTGCGCGGCATGGTGAGCGGGCTCAGCCTCTCGGCCGGGTTCGATGACCTTGTGATGCTCTATCTCGCGACCATTCAGGGCCTGGCCTATGGCACGCGCGATATCATCCGTGCGCTCAATGCGAAGGGCTACGCAATCGACACCATTTTCGCGACAGGGGGCGGCACCAAGAACCCCGTGTTCCTGCGTGAACATGCCAATGCAACGGGATGCCGTATCATGCTGCCAAACGAGCCCGATGCTGTTCTCCTTGGCTCGGCCATCCTCGGCGCGGTTGCAGGCGGGGTTTACAGCGACATGCGCGTGGCCATGTCGCAGATGACCCGTGTCGGTGCGGAAGTCGCGCCTGATACCAGCACGTCACGTTATCACAACGCCAAATTCGCCGTGTTTCAGGCGATGCATGACGAGCAGCTTCACCATCGTGCCCTGATGGCCGAAGCCCTCGCCCACTAGACCTTCAAGCCCCCACCTCACGTGGGGGACATCATCCGGACTGCCTACAAGACACGCTGAACTTTTCCCTTACAGCCAGGACGAGCGGCCTTACGCTCGTGGAGCTTGCCTATGGAAGCTGTCATCGCCACACCAGAGCGGGTGAAGCGCAAAGCGGGAGCAGGTGTATTCCTCTCCCCTGCGGTCATCATCCTGCTGATCTGGTCTCTGATCCCCCTCGTCCTGACACTCTGGTATTCGTTCCAGAACTATAATCTGGTCGATCCGACCCTCAAGGGTTTTGCCGGGTTCAGCAATTACGTCTATCTGCTGACTGACCCGGATTTCCTCTATGCGCTGCTGAACACCGTTCTGCTGGTGCTTGGCGTGCTTGTCATCAGCGTTGGCGGCGGTGTGCTGCTTGCCGTGCTGTATGACCAGGATTTCTTCGGCCGCGGCATTGCGCGTGTGCTGGTGATCTCTCCGTTCTTCGTCATGCCCACAGTCTCAGCACTGCTGTGGAAAAACCTGATGCTGCACCCGATCTATGGCGTTTACAGCGCCATGATGCGGGCCGTCGGGCTCCAACCCATCGACTGGCTAGCCCACTATCCCATGCAGACAGTCATGATGATTGTTGCCTGGGAGTGGCTGCCTTTTGCCGTGCTTATCCTGCTTACGGCGGTCCAGTCGCTCGACCATGAGCAGAAAGAGGCGGCACGTATGGATGGCGCGGGGCCGATCGCCCGGTTTCGCTACATCATCCTGCCGCATCTGAGGCGCGCCATCACGGTCGTAATCATGATCGAGACCATCTACCTTCTGACCGTGTTCGCCGAAATTTCGGTCACGACCTCAGGTGGACCGGGCGTTGCCTCCACCAATCTGGCCTTCCTGATCTATTCACGCGCCCTGCTGCAATTCGATATCGGGGGTGCCTCGGCCGGTGGCGTGATTGCAATCATCATCGCCGCATTCCTCGTTCGTGCGGTCGCCCGCAATCTGGAGGCATGAGATCATGGCCCGGAAAACGCAACTCCTCCCCAAAATCGCGCTCGGTGTCGTCGGCTGGGCCGTCGCGCTATGGATCTTCTTCCCGATCCTCTGGATGGTCCTTACCGGCTTCAAGAGCGAGATGGATGCAATCTCGACACCGCCCCATCTGATCTTCAAGCCGACGCTGCAAAGCTATCACGACGTCTTTGCCCAGGAGAATTACTGGCACTTCACCTTCAACACCGTGTTCATGTCGGTGCTCGCCACTGGCGGCGCACTGCTTCTTGGCGTTCCAGCCGCCTATTCGATGGCGTTTTTCCCCACCAAACGCACACGTGGCACCCTGCTCTGGATGCTCTCGACGCGCATGTTGCCGCCGGTCGGCGTGCTCGTGCCAGTCTATCTGATCGCGCGCTCGACGCACATGCTCGACACGGTGATCGGTCTCGCGATCATCAATCTGCTGACCAACCTGCCGATCATCGTCTGGATGCTTTACACTTTCTTCAAGGAAGTGCCGGTGCCAATCCTCGAGGCCGGACGTATGGACGGGGCCAATCGCTGGCAAGAGATCAGCGTCGTGCTGCTTCCGCTCGCCCTGCCCGGCATTGCCTCTACCGCGCTGCTCTCTCTCATCCTGTGCTGGAACGAGGCCTTCTGGTCGCTCAACCTTACCTCGTCGCGCGCTGCCCCTCTGGCGAGCTTCATTGCCTCGTTCTCGTCGCCTGAGGGACTGTTTTTCGCCAAGCTCTCCGCCGCCTCCACGCTTGCCGTCGCGCCGATCCTTGTCTTTGGCTGGTTCAGCCAGAAGCAGCTCGTACGTGGCCTTACGTTTGGCGCCGTGAAATGACCCTCTCTGAAATGACCTTCCCTTTCGGCTCCACACGCTCTTTCGGAGTGAACAATGGCTAAAGTTGAACTGCGCGATATCCGTAAGACCTATCACGCCGAAGAAATCATCAAGGGCGTCTTCCTTGAGATCAATGATGAGGAATTTGTGGTTTTCGTTGGCCCGTCAGGCTGCGGAAAATCCACCCTCCTGCGTATGATCGCTGGACTGGAAGAGATCTCGGGCGGTGACCTGCTGATTGACGGCAAGCGCGTCAATGATGTCGAGCCCGCAAAGCGCGGCCTCGCGATGGTCTTTCAGTCCTATGCGCTCTACCCGCATATGAATGTCTACCAGAACATGGAATTCGGCCTGAAGCTGGCCGGCATGCCGGAAGCCGAACGTCGTCAGAAAATCACCGACGTGGCTAAAACCCTGCAGCTCGATTCCTATCTCAAGCACAAGCCAGGACAGCTCTCAGGCGGCCAGAGGCAGCGCGTCGCAATCGGCCGTGCCATCGTGCGCAACCCCAAGGTGTTCCTGTTCGACGAGCCCCTTTCCAATCTCGATGCGGCCCTGCGTGGCCAGATGCGTGTCGAGCTTGCCACCCTGCACCGTCGCCTCAAAGCAACGACAATTTACGTCACCCATGATCAGGTTGAAGCCATGACAATGGCTGACAAAATCGTGGTCCTGCAAAAGGGTGTCGTGGAGCAGGTTGGCTCACCGCTCGAGCTCTATCATCACCCCCGCAACCTGTTCGTTGCGCGCTTCATCGGCTCACCGCCAATGAATTTCCTGCCCGTGACCGTGCGCAGTATCGGTGAAGAAGGCACGACCGTTGCCCTCGATCGCGGAACGCCCATCACGGTGCCTGTGCTACCGGGTGAGTCTGCTTCTGCCGAAGCCATGACGCTGGGTGTTCGACCAGAACATATCGTGCTCGACTCGCACGGCGAGATCTCAGGTGTGATCCGCATGGTCGAGCGGCTTGGCGCGCTCACGCTTTTGCACGTCGCGCTTCCGGATGGCGCGCTGATCATCGTGCAGACAGATGGCGATCACGGTGGCGAAGTCGATGCCACGGTCGGTCTGCGCCTGCTCTCGGAAAATTGTCACCTCTTCGACGCAAGAGGGATGGCGCTGACGAAGCTCGTGCGCCACCGTCTCGCCGGTTAACAAGAAAGTCACTCCCCATGTATATGGAAAAACTTCGCCTCGATGGTCGTGTTGCAGTCGTCACAGGCGGCGCGCAGAACATCGGTCTGTGCTGTGCCACAGCGCTCGCCGAGGCTGGCGCCCATGTGGTCATTGCCGACCTCGATGCGACCAAGGCGGCTGAATCGGCCAAGAGCCTGACCGATCAGGGTATGAAAGCCTGCAGCGTCGCGATGGATGTCACTTCCGAGAGCAGTGTCACCCAGGCCGTGGACACCATCGTCCAGCGTCATGGCCGCCTCGATATTCTGGTGGCCAATGCCGGGCTGTGCATCTCCGAGGTCAAGGCCGAGGACATGACGGAAGATCAGTGGCTCAAGCAGATCAATGTCAATCTCAATGGCGTATTCCGCTGCTGCCAGGCCGTTGGACGCGTGATGATCAAGCAGAAATCAGGCGCGATTGTTGCAATCGGGTCGATGTCCGGCCTTATCGTCAACCGTCCGCAGGAGCAGGCTGCCTACAACGCTTCGAAGGCAGGGGTGCATCAGTACATCCGCTCACTGGCCGCTGAGTGGGCCCCGCATGGCATCCGTGCCAATGCCGTTGCCCCCACCTATATCGAAACCACCCTCACCCGCTTTGGTATGCAGAAGCCCGCGCTGTATGACCGCTGGGTCGATGGTACCCCGATGGGCCGCGTTGGACAGCCTGAAGAAGTGGCCTCGGTTGTCCAGTTCCTGGCGTCGGATGCTGCAAGCCTGATGACCGGCTCGATCGTCAGTGTCGATGGTGGCTTTACCGTCTGGTGATCTGACGGGAAACGGACCGCGACCTGCCTATTGCAGTCTCGTGCAAAATAACACCCGGTACCGTAATGGTGCTGGGTGTTTTTCTTTGGAACAAGAGTGGGGGCAAACCCGATGATTCTGCCCCACTGTTTGAGCTCTCAGGACTTCACTTCATCGGCCCGCGCAAGGGCACGCTGCGTGGCCGGTCGAGCCTCGACGATCTCGCGCCAGGCTTTCACCGCAGGTAAGGCTCCGATATCGATCCCCTGTTCTTTCCAGGTGCGCGTCCACGGATAGGTCGCCATATCGGCAATGCCGTATTGCTCTCCGCTTACGAAGGCGCTTTCTTTCAGGCGTGTCTCCAGCACCGCATAGAGGCGCTTCGTCTCGTCCTGATAGCGCTTGATGGCATAAGCGATCTTCTCGGGGGCATAGAGCGTGAAATGATGGTTCTGTCCCAGCATGGGCCCAAAGCCCCCCATCTGCCAGAACAGCCACTCAAGGGTCTTGATCTTTTCACGTGGCGCGGAAGAGAGGAACAATCCGGTTTTCTCGGCCAGATAAAGCAGGATCTCACCTGACTCAAACACGCTGATCGGTTCACCGCCGTCTGCAGGCGCGTGGTCGACAATCGCTGGCATCTTGTTATTAGGCGAGATCTTGAGAAATGCTGGCGCGAATTGATCACCCTTGCTGATATTGACCGGAATGATCCGGTAATCCAGCCCAGCCTCTTCAAGAAAGAGCGTTATCTTGTGGCCATTGGGCGTCGGCCAGTAATACAGATCAATCACGCGTCGAACTCCTGATCACAGTTGATCAGTTGGCAACGTCCCCCAGCACGTAACGTTCGAGCCCGATCGCAAAGCCCTCTTCCTCGCACGAGGTTGAGACATGGGTTGCCGCAGCCTTGACCGTGTCATTCGCCTGCCCCATCGCAATCGACATACCTGTCTTTGCAAACATGAGCATATCGTTGGGCTGGTCTCCCAATGTGACCATCGACGCGGCTGGAATGTCGAACAACGCTTCAAGCGTTGTCACCACGCCGCCCTTGTTGGCCTCCCGATTGGTCACATCAACATAATAGGGCTGTGAGCAAGCGGCTGACGCTGTCTGGCCCAGCACCTCCTGCAAATCACGCTCGAGTTTCTGCATCAGCGCAGCATCGTCGCTGACACCGGTGATCTTGACCACGTCGTCCAGATGACGGGAGACATCATCTACTCTGGGTGCGAATTTCACCGTCCATTCTTCACGCGAGACATGGGGCGCATCGTGGTCATGAACAAACCAGTCATGGCCCGTATAGACCCAAGGATCCGCCCCATGATCGGTGATGATCTTGAGCACCTGCTCCGCCTGGGTATGACTCAAGCGTTTGGTTTCGATGACGCTCCAGTCCGGATGGACCAGAACGCCACCATTGAAACCGGCAATCGGCATATCGATTGCAAGCGGTTCAATCAGCATCGCCATGCCGCGAGGCGGTCGCCCGCTTGTCACGGCAAACCGTATACCCCTTTCCCGAAGGGCATGAACGGCGCGGATGGCACGGGGTGTCAGGATCTTGTCCCTCGTCACCAGTGTCCCATCCACGTCAGCGAGGACGAGTTGAACCGCTTGCTTCATCAGCCCCGGCTTCCCTGCCACTTCCAGTTGAGGATCTCGGGCATATCCTCACCATACTGGGCAATGTAGCGCTTATGTTCAACAAGCTTGTCGTTGATCATCTGCGTGACATAGGCGGCATGTCCCGACAGGGCCGGAACGCGACGCACGGCGTTCAGTACGATGTGATAGCGATCGAGGTTGTTACGCACGGTCATGTCGAACGGCGTGGTGGTGGTGCCTTCCTCGCGGAAGCCGTGCACATGGAAGTTGGCACGATTGCTGCGACGATAGATCAGACGGTGCACGAGCTGCGGATAGCCATGGAAGGCGAACAGCACAGGCTTGTCCTTGGTGAACAGATTATCGAAGGTCACATCGTCCAAACCGTGCGGGTGCTCGCTCGGCGACTGCAGCGTCATGAGATCGACAACGTTCACGAAACGGACCTTGAGGTCAGGCGTATGCTCGCGGAGCAGTTGCACAGCGGCAAGCGCCTCGACCGTGGGAACGTCACCCGCAGAAGCAATGACCAGATCCGGCTCGAAGCCCTTGTCATTGCTGGCCCACTGCCAGATGCCGATACCCTGGCTGCAATGCGCGATGGCCGCATCGATATCAAGCCACTGATGTTCCGGCTGCTTGCCTGCCACGATCACGTTGATACGATCCCAGCTTTCAAGGCAGTGCTTGGCCACATAGAGCAGGGTGTTCGCATCAGGCGGCAGATACACGCGGGCGATATCGGCCTTCTTGTTCACCACATGATCCATGAACCCCGGATCCTGATGGCTGAAGCCGTTATGATCCTGACGCCAGACATGCGAGGTCAGCAGATAATTGAGCGAAGCGATCGGACGGCGCCACTGAACTTCCTTCGCCGACTTGATCCATTTTGCATGCTGATTGACCATCGAGTCAACCAGATGGACGAAGGCTTCGTAGCACGAGAAGAAGCCATGACGCCCGGTCAGCAGATAGCCTTCGAGCCAACCCTGAATGGTATGCTCGCTCAGAATTTCCATGACGAGGCCATCCGGTGCCAGATGGTCATCATAGGAATACGTCTCGGCCGTCCACGCGCGATTGGTTACCTCGAGGACGTCGTTGAGGCGGTTAGAGTTGTTTTCATCCGGCGACAGCACGCGGAAATTACGGCTCTCAAGGTTCATGCGCATCACATCACGGAGCCATGCTCCGAGAATTCGTGTGCTTTCAGCAAGAACGGCACCGGGCGATGACACGGCAAGAGCGTGGGTCTCGATGTCCGGCATACGAAGCGGACGACGAAGCTGACCACCATTGCCATGAGGATTGTCGCTCATGCGGAGGGTACCCTCCGGCGCCAGAGCGGCAATCTCGGCATGGAGGCGGCCATTCTCGTCAAACAGCGTCTCGGGCTTGTAGCTGCGCATCCAGTCTTCGAGGATCTTCAGGTGGCCTGGCTTTTCCAGATCGGTCAGGGGAACCTGATGGGAACGCCAGTAGCCCTCGCAACGCTGGCCATCGACTTCCTTGGGGCCAGTCCAGCCCTTCGGCGTGCGCATAATGATCATGGGCCAGGTCGGGCGATCCGCGTTGTTTTCGCTGCGCGCGCGCTTCTGGATCTCGGCGATCTTGTCGAAACAGGTGTCCATGGCCTTTGCCATGAGCTGATGCACGGTGTCACGGTCATCGCCGGCAACGATCACCGGATCATAACCATAGCCGCGGAACAGGGCCAGAAGTTCCTCCTCGGGAATACGAGCCAGCACCGTCGGGTTGGCGATCTTGTATCCGTTGAGATGCAGGATCGGCAGAACCGCGCCGTCATTGCGCGGGTCGAGGAACTTGTTGCTGTGCCACGAGGTCGCGAGCGGGCCGGTTTCGGCCTCTCCGTCACCGACAACGCAGGCTACAACCAGATCAGGATTGTCCAGCACGGCGCCATAGGCATGAGAGAGCGAATAGCCGAGCTCACCGCCTTCGTGAATCGAACCAGGGGTAGTCGCAGCCACATGGCTGGGAATACCGCCCGGGAACGAGAACTGCTTGACCAGGCGGCCAACACCCTCGATGTCTTGCGACACTTCCGGGAAATACTCGCTGTACGTGCCTTCGAGATAGGTTGCGGCAACAACACCCGGCGCCCCATGACCCGGGCCCGCAATGAAGAGAATGCTCTTCTGACGCTCCTTGATGATGCGGTTGAGGTGCAGATAGAGCAGCGTGAGGCCTGGCGTGGTTCCGAAATGCCCAAGTAGGCGAGGCTTTACATGCTCCAGCTTGAGTGGATCACGCAGCAGCGGATTATCCAGAAGATAGATCTGCGCGACGGAGAGGTAGTTGGCAGCTTGCCACCACTGATCAAACAGGGCGATCTGTTTTGCAGAGAGCGGACCTTGTACGGTCATGATCACTGTTTTCCTTTCATTATTCTTCTTGTTTGGCGGAAGATCGTTGTTTCTTCATCAGCAGGAATGACGAGCACCGTCACCCTGCCCGATCTCTGACTTATCGTGGGGCGTCCGGCGAGATTGGCGTCTTCGCAAAGCTGCACATCGAGCCATTTCAGCCTTTGACAGACCGCGCGCCTGAACATCGCGTCGTGCTGTCCGATACCCCCGGTAAAGACGATGGCATCCACACCGCCCATCTGGGCAATGAGACCGCCGGCCTGCTGCACGAAGCGCTCGACGAACATCTCCAGCGCAAGCTGAACGTTTTCGTCGGCTTCGTGCTCGCGCAGAACCCGCATGTCGCTGGAGAGCCCTGAAACCCCTTTGAGGCCTGACTGATAATAGAGTGTATCCTGCACTTCGGCTGGCGTCAGGTTCTTCTGCTGCAGCAGATACAGAATAGCGCCGGGGTCAATCGTTCCGCAGCGCGTGCCCATCATAAGACCATCCAGCACGGTGAGCCCCATGGTCGTGGCAATGCTGCGCCCATGCATCAGGGCACACAGGCTCGCGCCGTTTCCGATATGGGCGACAAGAACGCGCTTGGAAGCGATAGCCGGGAAGCGCGCCTCGAGCTCACTGGCGATATAGTCGTAGGAGAGGCCGTGAAACCCGTAAACACGGGCACCATGATCCAGCAGCGTGGCAGGCAACGGCAGGCGTGTGCGCACGGTCGGGATCGTGTGATGGAATGAGGTGTCGAAACAGGCCACCTGCAAAAGATCGGGCTTTTCCTCAAGCAGCAGGCGCATCGGAGCGATGCTCGGGGGCTGATGAAGCGGTGCCAGTGAAATCAGATCATCAAGCCGCCCGAGAACCTCGCCATTGATCGCGGTCGGCCCTTCGAAATAACTGCCGCCATGAACCACACGGTGACCGACTGCGCCGATCTTGCTGCCACTGTCATGGGCCTCGACGAAACTCAGAACGTGCCGGATCATATCCCCATGCGCAGACGCATGTTTGCCGGTCGCCTCGATCACCATGCGCTTGCTGACCCCGTCCGGGGTCCGTGTGGTCAGAACGGCACCCCCAGCCTGATACTCGACCAGACCAGAAAGAAGCCTTTCGCTCGTACTATCCTCGTCGAACAGGGCGAATTTGATGCTGGATGAACCGGAGTTGAGGGTGAGGATTGTTCTGCTTTGGGACACGTAAGAACCTCGGGTTGCCTGGCCTTATTGCCAGCATCCGAGTGTTAAACCGCGTGATCAACTAATGGTTTTGACATAACATGGCGGTAATCAGGGATTGGATTGATCCAGATTCCGGAAAACTCAAGTATATCCGGGGTTTTCTTGCCCATCACCCGCAATTCATACACGGATATGTGACATTGATCAGGTTTATCATCTGAAACTGATGCATCTTCGTTACCCAAAATCCGGGCAATCGGGCAAATCGTGCCGCGTGGCACTGTCATATTCGATCGCTGAATTCAGATGAGGATGCTCCGCCCGCTTGGGTCCATACTGCATCTTCAGGGGCCAGCCTGTCGTATTCGGCCATTCAGCGCCGAGCAGGGCGAATGCTTATGTGCAGGCAATGTCGCCCCGCCACTCGAGGTGACGGAGCGGAGAGAAAGCGGTTGCAAGAGGACCTCGATCTATCGAAGGTCCCGGGCTGGCAGTTTATTAGCGCGAACGCGGAGGACGATTTCCCGAAGGCTTACCCCCACCGCCATGACGCGGCGCGCCACCGGGGCGGCCATTGCCGCCACCCGGACGCTGACCACCACCCGGACGACCACCACTGCCTGCGCGCTGCCCTCCACCACGCGGCTGGTTACGGCCACGCCCACCGCCGCCCAGTACGGGCGGGCGCATTGTGGAATCCTGCGCCTCCTGCGAATGGAAGGGGTGATCGCTCACCACCGGGATTTCCTTGCCAATCAGCTTTTCGATGTCACGCAGCCAGGCGCGCTGCTCCGCATCGCAAAGGGTCACAGCCCATCCATCACGCCCGGCACGTGCGGTGCGCCCGATGCGATGGACATAGCTCTCGGCGATATTGGGCAGATCGTAGTTGAACACATGGCTCACGTCGTCGACGTCGATGCCGCGCGCTGCGATATCAGTCGCGACAAGGACCTTGACCGATCCATCACGGAAACCCGCCATCGCACGCTCACGTGCGCCCTGCGACTTGTTGCCGTGGATTGCCTCGGCGCGGATGCCCTCAGCGTTGAGGAAGTCGGCCACCTTGTTCGCTTCATGCTTCATAAGCGTGAAGACTACAGCGCGCTGGACCTTCTCATTCTTGACCAGCAGCAGTGTTGCGGCGCGCTTGTCCTCGGCCTTCACGAACATCACGGCCTGACGAATGCGGTCGACGGTCGAAGATGGCGGGGTCACCTCTACCTTGGCCGGGTCACGCAGAAGCGAATGCGCAAGCTCCTCGATGGCCTTGGGCATGGTGGCGGAGAACAGGACCGTCTGACGCTCCTTGGGGAGCAGTGCCACGATGCGGCGGATGTCGCGCACGAAGCCCATATCGAGCATGCGATCGGCTTCGTCGAGCACCAGCATCTCGAGATCATGCAGATCGATATGACCCTGACCGATCAGATCGAGCAGGCGGCCGGGTGCCGCAGTCAGCACATCGACGCCACGTCGCATTGCCTCGACCTGCCGCCCCTGGCCGACACCGCCAAAGATGACAGCGTGGCGAAGCTTCATATGACGGGCATAGGCCTTGAAGCTGTCGTCAATCTGGGCTGCCAGCTCACGGGTCGGCGCAAGCACGAGCACGCGGGCACCCTTGGGTGTCAGGGGGCGATGATGGGTTGCAAGACGATGGAGAGCGGGAAGCGCAAAGGCTGCCGTCTTGCCGGTGCCTGTCTGGGCGAGCCCCAGAAGATCGCGCCCCTGCAACAGGTACGGGATGGAGCCTGCCTGAATGGGCGTTGGGTTGGTGTAACCCTCTTCGCTCAGGGCACGCTGAATGGGCATGGCGAGCTGAAGATCGGCAAAACTGGTCATGGTCGAAAACGCCTCCTTGGGCACGAGCGATGCCAACGGGGGCAAGCTCACAGGATGACGTCTCTTGGCCCGGACGTCGTCAGGATAGGAGAAGATCCAGAAACGACATCACAGGCTGCTATGCGGCTGTCACAGGCATGACAGCCGGGCCACCTGCATCAATCCGGACCGGGGAGAGCCCATATAGGCAGAGGCTCTAATTCTTGCAAGCCACACTGCTTACAAAACCGTGATCGATCCGGGTCGATAAAACGCCCGGCATTCTTTCCACATATGGTGAGTGCCGGGCAGTGCTTCAGGCGAACCGATTATGAATGATCGTCTCTTCCAGCGGCAGGTGGCCGCCATGCGGAGGATAATCGCCTGCCTTCTTACCAATAGCGACAAACATAACGACTTCATGATCCTTTGGCAGGTTGATCAACTCGCCAACGGCCTTGAAGTCGAACCCATCCATGGGGCAGCTCTGATAGCCATGAGCCGCTGCGGCAAGCATCAGGGCATACGCCGCCATGCCACATGACCGGATACCCTCGTCGCGCTGCATCTGCTCGTTGCCGGTATAGAATTTCTGGATCATGCCCTCATAGGTCGCCTGCATCTTCTCGGGAGCTTCAGCCCAGTAACGCGCCGGGTTTTTTTCCCAGGCCTTGAAATCGGCGCAGAGCACGATAAGGGCGCTTGCCTCTTCCACCTGCGGCTGGTTCCATGAAACTTCCCGGATTTCCTTGCGCAGCGCAGGGTCCGACACAACGACAAAGCGCCAGTGCTGGATATTGAATGCTGTGGGTGCATGACGCCCTGCATCGAGAATGGCGCGCAATTCATGCTCGGGGATCGTCACATACGGCTCGAAGCGCTTAGTTGCTCGACGTTCGGCTATGGCAGTCAGAATGTCTGTCATGAATAACTCCGCTATCCTGAGAACCCCGGCAGGGTTGTGGAGCTCAGGAAACGCATCATGCAAACACAGGGTTCACGCTCACGTAAAGCGATATTTCGACTAAACTCGTAATATACCTTCGGGACGGATGCGCCCGCTTAACGCTTGCGCAAAAGAAAGAGCGCCTGCTCGCCAAACAGATTGGCCAGGCGGATCGACCGACGCCACGGAGCGCGCTCTCCAGCCTCATCAATGGCCAGCCAGCGATCGATCACATAGCCCTCGCTCTCACACAGCTCGAGAAAGTCCTGAATGGTGCATGGATGGATATTGGGTGTCTCGTACCAGGGCGTATGCCACACCTTGTTCATGGGCATACGCCCACTGAGCAGGATCTGAAGGCGCAGGCGCCAATGGCCGAAATTGGGGAAGGAAACGATCGCATGACGCCCGATGCGCAGCATCTGGCGGAGCACTTCGCGCGGCTTCTCGACCGCCTGAAGCGTGCGTTGCAGCACCACATAATCGAAAGCGTCGTCGGAATAATGGATCAGATCCTGATCGGCATCACCGTGCATGACGGGCAGGCCATGCGCGACCGAACGCGTTACCTCGCGCATGTCGATTTCGATGCCGCGCGCATCGCACTGGCGGGTGCGGAACAGATGATCGATCAGGGCACCATCCCCACTGCCAACATCCAGAACCCGCGTTCCGGGCTCGATCATCTCGGCAATAAGTTGCTGATCAAGACGCATGGCTTGCCTCCTCCACCCTGGCGACAAGCCCAGCCTGTTCCGCAGCGCCATTGATGAAGCCGCGCATGGTACGGTCAAGATCCGGCTCCTCCAGAAGGAACGCATCGTGCCCCCTGTCGCTCTCGATCTCGACAAACGAAACGTTCACTCCCGCCCGGTTCAGGGCACGTGCCAAGAGCCGCGACTGCGATGTTGGGAACAGCCAGTCGGAAGTGAAGGAGATGATGCAAAAGCGCGTCGTGCAATGGCGGAAAGGCGCCGACAGATCGCCATCGTAATCTGCGCTCAGATCGAAATAATCCAGAGCACGCGTAATGGTGAGATAGGAATTGGCATCGAAGCGACGCACGAAACTCGATCCCTGATGTCGCAGATAACTCTCAACCTCGAAAATTTCGCCAAAAAGCGAATTCCCTGACGTGGCAGGCTCCTGAGAAGGAACGGCGTCACGTCGCGTGCGACGACCAAACTTCTGGGTCAGTGCCTCTTCAGACAGATAGGTGATATGGGCCATCATACGGGCCACAGCGAGGCCCTTGGCCGGGATCGTGCCGTGCGCCCAATAGCGACCACCGCACCAGTCGGGATCTCCACAGATCGCCTGGCGGCTCACCTCGTTGAACGCGATGTTCTGGGCGGAATGAAAGGGCGCCGTCGCGATGGGCATTGCGGCACCGACACGCTCGGGGAAACTCGCCACCCATTGCAGCACCTGCATGCCACCCATCGACCCGCCAATAGCGGCGAACAGGCGCTCTATCCCTAGATGATCCAGCAGCTTCGCCTGGGCGAAGACCATATCCCTGATGGTAATGGGCGGAAAATCGGTGCCCCAGGGTTCACCATTGTCTCGAACAGTGCGCGGGCCAGACGAGCCCATACACCCCCCAAGAACATTGACGCAGATAACGAAGAACCGGTCGGTATCGATCGCACGCCCAGGGCCGACAGCACGGCTCCACCACCCCGGCTTGCCGGTAACGGGGTGCGTTTCGGCTACGTACTGGTCGCCTGTCAGCGCATGACACACCAGAATGACATTGTCTCGCCGGGGCGAGAGCGTTCCATAAGCGCAATAGGCGATATCAAGTGGGGCGACATGGGCCCCGCATTCCAGGGTCAGCCCCTCATCGAGCGTGACGCTGAATGAGGTGGGGGATCGTGGGCCCTCTGCGTTCATCGCGGCGCGGTCATTCAGATCATCTGAGACGTTGGGCGTTACCACACTGCCCTTCGATGCGACGGAACTCGCGTTTCCGTTCGCCGCGTGATCATTGGTTGGGCGCATGGCCGGATCGGAATGAAACTGCATGGCCTCGTATCTCGCCAGGTGCGGCGCGCGGTCGATTGAAAGACCGTGCAACGTTGCTGACGGTTTGTGGTGATGACATTCCGTGCCAATGCAGCGGCCCCCCTATTCGGGCCACTCATCGTACGGGCCGGGGAATATGCCACCGTAAACGCTGTGTCGCAATTCCTGCGCGCGTCCCGACCGCAGACTATCCCGCGTGAAGGTTCATACGCTCTCTCACCGATTCAGGGAATTTCTGGCCAGCCACTCTAAGCTGGTTTAATGTTTTTTTAACGAATCGCCGGAGAAGCAAAAATGCCGACAAACCTCAGGATCATTGGCCATTCCGGGCTTTTCGACACGGCCTTCTATCTTTCTCGCAACCCGGATCTCCGCGATATCGGAAGTGGCGCCTTGCAGCACTACCACGCCTCAGGCTGGCGGGAGGGGCGCAAGCCGAACGCCTTTTTCGATCCCGCCTGGTATCTGGCAACGAACCGCGATGTTACCGACGACCCGTTGATCCATTATCTGACCAAAGGCGAATATGAGGGGCGCCGTCCCGTCGCCTGGTTCGATCCGGTCTGGTATCGCCAGGCCAACCTCGTACCCGCCAACGCGAATGCTTTGGCGCATTATCTTGCAAACCGTCAGGCGCCCCATGTGCGGGCGATGCCGGAATTCGACACGGCGTTCTATCTGCGCAGCTACCCCGATGTTGCCGCGTCAGGGATGGACCCGGTCGAGCATTACATGGTGCAGGGATATCGCGAGATACGACGTCCGTTCGAAGGGTTCGACCCGAGCTTCTACCGTATGCGCTATCTGCGTCATCAGCCCGAAACCAATCCCTTCCTCCACTGGCTGGAGCACCGTCATGAGGCAGGGGTGTTTCCCTGCCTGCCCGAACATGAAACCACGACCGCCCGCGAGATCAGACGGCGCACCCAGGCGGGACCGCTTTTCGAAACCCATCATCCCCTGCCCGCCGCGGCCATCCGACGTGCGCGCGTCCTTGCCTACTACCTTCCGCAATTCCATCCGAATGCCGAGAATGACCGCTGGTGGGGGACAGGCTTCACCGAGTGGACCAATCTCTCCCGCGGGGTCCCGCGCTTTGCCGATCATTACCAGCCCCGCATCCCCCGGGATCTGGGACATTATCGTCTGGATAATGAGGCCCCCCTGCGGGAACAGGCGCGTATGGCGCGGCAGAGCGGCATAGAAGGG
>NZ_AYXS01000001.1:208331-210046 GCF_000505765.1 Asaia sp. SF2.1
GTGGGCTAATGAAAGCTGGAGCCGCCGTTGGGATGGCAGCGAGACGGACGTGCTCATCGCACAGGATTATCGGGAGGAGGATGACGAGGCTCTGATAGACGACCTCGCCCGTCATATGCGTGACCCCAGGTACATCCGGCTCGAGACGCACCCTCTTTTCATGATCTATCGTCCGGGAACGATCCCGGAGGCATCCTCGCGCATCGACAGATGGCGCGAGCTGTTTAAGGCCCGTCATAACCTCAGCCCGATCATGATCATGGCCCAGGCCTTTGACGATCATGATCCACGACCGTTCGGGCTCGACGGTGCCATCGAGTTCCCTCCTCACAAGCTCACGCTCGACTGCACACCCATCGAAAACCGGGTGCAGATCCTCGACGAGGACATGACGGCCCGTGTGTACGACTATGCCGAGCTTGTTAGCAAAGCACTCGCCGACCCGGCACCCGAGTTTCCACGCATTCGCACAGTCTGTCCGTCATGGGACAACGACGCGCGGCGTCAGGGTGCCGGTCTCGTCCTCCATGGCTCGACGCCACGGCTTTACGAGGGGTGGTTGAGTGAGACCATATGCCAGGCACGGGCGCATCCGTTTCATGGCGAGGCCATCGTATGCGTGAATGCTTGGAACGAGTGGGCCGAAGGGGCCTATCTGGAGCCCGACATCCATTTCGGCTCTGCCTATCTAAATGCGACAGCCCGGGCTGTGACCGGTTTTCAAAGCTCCTTCGCGCCCCATCGCCTGCTGCTCATCGGACATGACGCGTTTCCAGCCGGGGCGCAGATGCTGCTGCTCTCCATCGGAGAAACCCTGCGCCGCAATCATGGCCTAGAAATCACCTTTATCCTGCTTGGTGGTGGCGACCTTCTCGGGCGCTACCGACAGGTCGGGACGGTCGAGATACTCAAGCCCAATACCAAGGCGGGACGGGAACGGCTTCAATCCCTGCACGACGAGGGGTTCACCAACGCGCTGGTCAATAGCGCCGCCTCCACCTGGCTGGTACCAGATCTCGCCAGCGCCGGGATCGAGTTCACGCAGCTCATCCACGAGTTGCCGGGAATGCTCAAGCATCACCATCTGGACGCCCCGCTGGCAACGGCCCGCCTCCTGGCACGGTCTGTTATTGTTCCGGGCGCTCAGCTCACGCGTCTTTGCCCCGAGGCCGTCATTATGCCGCAGGGTCTTTACAACCCGGTCGTCTTTTCCGAGGCAGACCGTCGTCGTGTGCGACTTGCCTATGGGATAGGCAGCGATGCGCTGGTCGTGACCGGCATCGGCTTTGGCGATATCCGCAAAGGCTTCGACCTGTTCCTTCAGCTCTGGCAGATGATCAGAAGCCCAGTCTTTCACGACGCACGTGCCAATCCTCTAGGGGCCAAGAACAACAGTGAAGGATGCAACGACCTGACTGGTCAGACGCGGCCTGTTCATTTCATCTGGGTCGGTGCCATTGATGAAACCCTGTCGCGCGCGCTCTCGGCTGATCTCGAGGCGGCTCAGGTCACGCATTGCTTCCACCTTCCCGGGCGCGTCGAGGATGTGGGACCGTTCCTCTCTGCCGCTGATTTATTCACCCTGACATCACGCGAGGATCCCTATCCCTCGGTGGTGCTGGAAGCTCTGGCTTCTGGCCTTGCCTGCATGGCATTTGCCCGAAATGGCATGATACCGGATCTGCTCGATGACCTGATACGTGAAGGCGATGGGC
>NZ_AYXS01000001.1:210124-249457 GCF_000505765.1 Asaia sp. SF2.1
CGTTCTGGCCGATCGGCTCGAGCGAGGCATCGCGCTCCGGCAGCGTTTCTCTTTTGACCGCTATGTGCGTCAACTGGTGGCGCTGAGCCTGCCCCTCCTGCCCTCAATCTCGGTGGTTGTTCTTTCCTACAACTACGCGCAGTACCTCGCAGCACGTCTGGCCACCATCTTTTCCCAGAACTGCCCGGTCACCGAAATCATCGTCATCGACGATGCCTCCAATGATGGCAGCGCCGCGCTTGCCGAGAAAACAGCAGCGTCTTTCGACCGCAGGATCACACTCATCAGGCAAACGCGACAGAGCGGCTCCGTTTTCGCGCAATGGCAGAAGGCCGCCGAGATTGCGACGGGCGAGTGGCTATGGATTGCAGAAGCCGATGACCTTTCCGAGCCCGAGTTCCTGGCTGAACTGTCTGCCGTTGCCGCGCAGGCGCCCCAGGCGAGCATGATCTTCTGCGACAGCCGGGCGATTGACAGGGATGGCGTAACAATCTCACCCGACTACAAGGGATACTACCAGCAGCATGCCGGGCACGATCTGGACCGCGACCTGCTGATGGACGGTGAGAATTTCGTTCGCAATTTTCTCTCGCGCTGCAATCTCATTCTCAATGTCAGCGCAGTCCTGTTCAGACGTGAGGCCTTTGCGGAGGCCTTGACGCGCTGCCGGTCGGATCTGGACAGACTGCGCCTGGCAGGCGATTGGCGGCTTTATGTCGAGATCCTTATGAAGCCCGGGGCGCAGATCGGCTATCTTGCCCGGGCTCTCAACATCCATCGCCGCCATGAGCAGTCTGTGACCGGGGCCCTCGATCTGGCGCGACACCTCGATGAAATCGACACGCTGCACGCTCTGATCGGCCAGAGACTTGGGCGCAACGCCTCTCTCGCAACGAGCCAGGCTCAATACCGTGCAGCGCTCAGGGCGCAGTTCGGCTTGCGTACCCCCCCTAGGAAGAAACGTGCGCGCCTCTCCTGAGCCACACGCCAGGCCTCAGGCCTCGCGCAAACGCGGCATAAGCTCTACGAAATTGCAGGGCTTGTGCCGGCTATCGAGCTGATGCACCAGAATGTCGTTCCAGCCATCGCGCACTGCCCCGGTTGAACCCGGCAAAGCAAAAAGAAAAGTGCCGTTTGCAAGCCCGCCGAGCGCACGTGACTGTATGGTGGACGTACCGATCTTGGCATAGGAGAGCATGCGAAAAAGCTCACCAAACCCGGGTATGTCTTTCTCGACCACTTGGGCGAAGGCCTCCGGAGTGACATCCCTGCCCGTGATGCCTGTCCCTCCCGTCGTGATCACGACATCCACATCGTCACGGGCTATCCAGGCACGCAGTCGCGAGACAATCTGATCCAGCTCGTCCGGCACAATATCACGTTCGGCCAGTTCATGACCTGCCGCCTGCACATTCTCGGCGAGGATCGCACCCGAACGATCTGTGGCGAGATCGCGGCTATCCGAAATGGTCAGGACGGCGATACGACAAGGTATGAAAACGGCCTGCTCATCCGTTTGGCTCATGGGAAAGACCTTTTCTGACTGGGGGCTCGAAAGATAGCCAAGGTTGTTCATGCGCGCCAAGAGGGGCAGATGACAGCTGTGGAAACGCGAAGGTGTGAGAGCCTGTTGCGATGACCGTCGCCCCCCGTTAGGGTGACTTCGTGTTCCTGACTGGCCCTGTTCGGATAGATGGATTGTTGCGTGTTCTCAGTTTTCCTGGACCGGCTCACTTCCCGCGACACGAGGCTTTGAGATGAGCCTGTCGCCCGCGCCCCAACGATGGTTCAGAGAGCCACCGAGGCGCATTGCCTTTCTTGCCTCCCCGACAGACATCGCCCAGAAAACACGGCAGAGATTCGTGGAGGCCTATGGTGACGCCCCCATAGAAGAGGCCGAGGTAGTCGTCTGCCTCGGTGGAGATGGCTTTCTGCTCGAAGTGCTGCACCGGGTCGCAGAGCACGGCATACCGGCCTATGGCCTGAACTGCGGCTCGGTTGGCTTCCTGCTCAACACGGTATCCGATGAGGATCTGGTGTCCCGCCTGACGCGGGCGCAATCCTCGGAACTGCACCCGCTGCGCATGAAGGCCACAGGGCGTGATGGAACGTTGCACGAAGGGATCGCCTTCAATGACGTGTTCCTGTTCCGCCAGACACGCCAGGCGGTGAAGATCAGGATCGAGGTCGATCAACGTGTTCGTCTGCCCGAGCTGATCTGCGATGGCGTAATTGTCGCAACCCCGGCAGGTTCGACCGCCTATAATCTCTCTGCCCACGGGCCCATCGTGCCTCTCACCGCCAATCTTCTGCCTCTCACGCCGATTTCGGCATTCCGGCCACGACGTTGGCGCGGTGCGCTTCTTCCCTCCTCGGCTGTGGTCCGCTTCACGCTGCTAGAACAGGACAAACGTCCCTGCGCGGCAGTTGCTGACTTCCTTGAGGTACGGGATGTGATCGAGGCTGTCGTCAGCGAGGACCGCTCGATCACCGCCACCATTCTTTTCGACCCCGATCATGGGCTTTCCGAGAGGATCATCGCGGAGCAGTTCGCAGAATAAGCAAAACAAACAAGAAGGCGCAGCCAATGAGCAGTCCCGTCACGAAGACAAGTTTCGATCCTCACCCCGATACCCTCATCACAGCGGCACAACGTCTCGCACGTGGCGAAATCACCAGTCGGCAGCTTGTCGAGCACTGCTTGAACAAGATCGAAACCTGTGAGAATGCCCGTGCGGCCTTCACGGGTGATTTTTCAGCGGAACGCGCCCGTCAGTATGCCGATGCCGCTGACAGGATCCGTGCCAAGGGCTATCAGGCATCGCCCTGGGCGGGCGTGCCTATCTCGGTGAAAGACCTGTTCGATATCAAGGGTCAGGTGACGCGCGCTGGCTCGACCATTCTGGCGGACCGGCCCCCTGCCCTGAGTGATGCCGAGGCCATCGCGCCGCTCAGGGACGCAGGGTTCATCTTCATCGGCCGCACGCAGATGACGGAATTTGCCTATTCGGGTCTCGGGCTCAACCCACATGGGCCCCAGCCCTGGAACACGCTCATTGACGAGGGCAAGGCCATTCCCGGTGGGTCGAGTTCCGGTGGCGCCGTATCGGTTGCAACTGGTGCGGCCCTCGCGGCTATCGGATCAGATACTGGCGGCTCCTGCCGCATTCCTGCCGCCATGAATGCCCTGACAGGCTATAAGCCGAGCGCTGGCCGCATCAGCCGTGCGGGCATGATCCCGCTCTCCCCCAGCTTCGACAGTGTCGGGAGCATAGCCCGGACGGTCAGCGACTGCGCTCTGCTTGATCATCTTATGGCGGGAGGAAACCCCGGACACTGGTCGGCCCCGGAGCCCGTAGAAAGCGGTTTGCGGCTGCTTCTACCGACATCCTTCGTGCGCAACGATGCAGATGCCCAGATTCTCGCGGTGTTCGAGACCGTCATGCGCCATCTGGAGAGCGGAGGGATCGAAATTGTTCGACAGCCGCTCCCATTGCTGCAGGACATCGCTGATCTCAACATCCAGGCCCAGATCGTCGCGGCGGAGTCATTCCATTACTTCCACGATGACCTTATCCAACATCCTGACCAGTTCGACCCTCGCGTCAGTGAACGCATGATGATGGGTGAGCACACGAGTGTGCAGACCCTGCGCCAGCTCTTCATAGAGCGACAGAAGCTGATCGCGCGTTTCAACGCCGAAATGTCAGGCTTCGACGCCATGGTCTGCCCGACGACCCCGATCCTTCCGCCGCAGATCGCCGCTTGCTTCGACCCTGATTCCTACGGGCGGTTCAATCGTCTCGTCCTGCGCAATCCATCCCTTGCCAATCTGCTCGACGGTTGCTCCATCACCCTTCCCCTGAACTGGAAAGGTCTCCCCGCAGGGATCATGCTGACCGCGTGTAATGGTCAGGACAGCAGGGTGCAGCGCGTCGCTCGCCGCTGCGAGGTTCGCCTCAGCGCTTCATAGCACTCTGTACAGCCAGTGTGTGCATGGTGAGATTTTCGGGTCTTCCCATCAGCAATATGAGATAGCCCTCTCACCATAGCGTTATTTGAGCACTCCCCGGTCAGGGACTAGCGTCGGGGCCTTTCCATGCCTCCGCACGATACCGGGCCAGGCGCCCGAGGCTGGTTGTCAAATCACGCCGGCGGACCTGCGGGCGGCATGTCGCTCGGGAGTTCGCACAATGACCGCCAATGACGCTTCGGCCCAGTCACTCCGGTCTGAGGCCAGCGCGCGCCATCTTCCGTTTCTGACCATCGCGCTGCTCTTTTCCTATATGGCCGTCGCGATGCCCCTTGCGGTCATCCCCCCTTTCGTGACGTCATGGCCGGGCTATGGCAATGCGCTGGCCGGTATCGCCGTGGGATGCGCATTTGTCTCCACCATCCTGACCCGCACGATCGCCGGCGCCTTTGCCGATCAGCGGGGCGGTCGGACTGCGATGCGGCTCGGTCTGTGCCTCTACGTGCTGGCGAGCGCGATTTGCTTTGCCTCGAGCCTGAGCTTTCTGACGAGACCACTGGCCTTCGCCCTGCTCATCATTGGGCGACTCCTTCTGGGCGTTGGCGAGAGCTACACACTGGTCGGGATGCATGGCTGGGGTATCGGGCTGACGGGGGCCAAAGGAGCTGGCAAAGTCCTGACCTGGACCGGTGCCGCCATGTACGGGGCCTTCGCCTTCGGCGGACCGATCGGTCTCGAGCTTTATCACCTGAGCGGCTTTACAGCGCTGATGGCTCTTTGCACCATCCTACCCTGCCTCGGCCTTGCCATCGTGCAGCGTATTCCCCCGACACCGGTCCTGACAGGAGAGCGGGATTCCTTCTGGCCGGTGCTGGGCATCATACGACCTTATGGGAGCGTCGTCGCATTACAAGGCGTGGGATTTGCCGTATTGGGGGCCTTCCTCTCTGTCTATTTTCTTCATGAGCATTGGCGTTTCGGTAGCCTCGGACTGACCTGTTTCGGTCTGGCCTTCGTGGCGGGACGGCTTCTGTGCGGGCACCTCCCCGACCGTCTCGGCGGGTTGAGGGTGGCGACGATATCTCTGGCTATCGAGGCGATTGGCCAAGGGTGTATCGCCCTGGCGCCCTCACCCTATCTTGCCCTGGCCGGTGCGGTTCTGACCGGGGCAGGCTGTTCGCTTATCTACCCTTCAATGGGCGTCGAGGTGGTCAAGAGGGTATCTGGCCCCATGCGCGCAACGGCGCTGGGCGGTTTCGCCGCCTTTCAGGACCTGTCTTATGCCATCAGCGGGCCGGTAGCCGGTATCGTATCGGATTGTCTCGGCTACGGGGCCATTTTCATCATGGGAATGATCTGCGCACTCGCCGGATTGGCCCTCGTATTCAGATTGGGCAACGCTACGAGAACGAGCAACAGCAATCAGACACCGTTCTCGACATGAAATCGCGAGAAATCGAGCCCCGCAAACAGATCATGAGCCGGAGCCTCACGCGGTAGACGCTTTGAATGGGTCTTCGCAAAGGACTCTGCCCGCTTGGGCGACGTTTCCGCCTCAGAGAGGGCGGACGGCTCCTCTGGCGCATGCCGCGCCTTGCGCGCGGTGCTCACGCGTGCCACCGGCTCTTCCGCCGGGGAGCTGTCAACAGGCTCAGGCTCAGCAGGCGGCAGAAACGCGATGAATGCGCTGAAATCACCTGTATTGAAACGGGTGGGACGTTCCCCCCGGGCGCGTTGCAACAGCCATCCTTCAAGCACTACCTGCAGATTGCGCTCGGCATCCTCCGCAGCGAGGCCTGATTGCTGTGTAACGAGCTCGGCCAGGAAGGCGATATCATCGGCATTCACAAGATGGGGCGCTGCATCTGTGTCGCGCTTGACAGCCCAGCCAGTCACGTAAGACGCAATATTCTCCGCGAGCATCGAAATCCCCTCCCTGTTTACTGCGCTTTGCTAGCAGAATGACTCTGTTTCGCACAGATAGCAGAACTGACACCTGACTGCCCGAAACAGATTATGTATCCGGCGCCGGGGCCGTCATCTTTCTCATGCCTCACCTGCCTCACCTGTTCGCCCGTAAAACCTGCGCCCTGCATCACGAAAACAATTGTTTCGAACCCGTCGATATGAGACCTGCTCTCATACGCAACACCTACCGCACGACCTATCACGACTGGACCACGCCTTTGCCGCCTCGTTTGCTCAACATGCCCCCCGTGCTGCGGCGCATCGGCCTTTTATCCGGGGTCTCCGGCGTTGGACTTTGCGTGGTGCTGGCCGGTTCTTCGGCGCATGCTGCCGTAATGCCCGAGCCTCACAGCGCCGCGCCCAACCACGCCAGATCCGGCAAGGCCGAGCAAATCACAGTCAAGGCCACCGAGCCTGAAAAGCGCGATGCCGAACGCGGCGGTGGTCTCATTCACCCACAGCACGGCATCAAGGCAGTCAGTACGGTCGATAGCACCTTCATTGCCAGACAGGCCCCGATATCGAGCGCCTATCAGCTTGTCTCCATGTTGCCAGGGGCCAATGTGGCCTCTTCCGACGCGATGGGGCTTTCCCCCCAGACAACCATCTCGGTGCGTGGGCTGAATACGGATTCCATCGGTTATGTGCTTGAGGGCATGCCTCTCAATGATCTCGCCTTCTATTCCGGCTATCCGAGCCAGTTTGCCGATAGTGAGAATTATCGGCAGATCGCCCTTGCCCAGGGTGAGGCGGATCTGGACAGTCCTGTGCTCAACGCCGCGGGCGGATTGATGAGCCTCGATTTTCGCGATCCGGCGCACAAGGCCGGGGGGACGATGTCGGCCTCCTATGGCTCGTACAACACCAACCGCGAATTCATCCGGCTGGATACGGGAATGATCGGGCACACAGGGCTGCGGGGCTTTGTTTCCTATTCCCATACCAGCGCCGAGAACTGGCGTGGCCCTGGCCATGACATGCGCCACCATATCGATTTCAAGCTTGTGCGTGACATGGGAGAGCGTTCCCACGCGGGACTTGTCGGCAGCTTCAACAGCACGATCACCAGTTATTACCCGCAGGTGTCGCAGGACCAGTTCAGGGAATATGGGGTCTCGTCAGGCAATGCGCTGGCATCGCGCTACGACCCGCAGGACCAGGAAGCTGGCCCCTATTATCAACGCCTGTGGCGTGCGCCCGAACGGACGCTCTACATGGGAGCGCCGGTCTCGCTCGCGCTCACCGATCACCTTACGCTAAAGGCTACACCCTACGCGCAGGGCGCCTACGGCAATGTGCCGGGGGGATCGACCCTGCCGCTAAGCGGGCTCTATACCGGCACGCAAGCCCTTACGGACACGCTTACCCTCCCCAGCTCTGATGATGGTTCGGCCATCGTGCGGGCCAATTATACCCAGCGCAGCTATCGTTCAGGATTCACATCGGAGCTTGCCTGGAAACAGGGATGGAACGAACTCTATGCCGGCTATTGGTTCGATTACGGCGATGATCACGAGGTCCAGTCCTTCTCACCCGTGAGCGAGAACGGCGCCTCGGCGAATATCTGGGGCAGCGGTACCGGCAATTTCGTGCGGCTGAACAACGGGCGCATCTATCTTGCGGGCGACACGCACACCATCAGCATGGCGAATGCGCTTTATGTGGGTGACAGGATGCATTTCCTGTCTGACCGCCTGCTTGTCGAGGCCGGGTTCAAGGAGGTTATGGTCAGCCGCGTTGGTACCAATGCCGTCCCCGGACCGCAGTATCGTGTCGCGAGCAATAGCGCAGTGCCGCTCCCCCGTCTGGGTTTGCGCTTCCAGATCACGCCCCAGCATCAGATCTTCCTGAACGCCACGACCAACTTCCGCGCTCCGGCTTTCACTGCGCTGTATAACGTTTATGACACCAGTTCCGGCGACATCAGTACGAATGGCACGCATAATCTGCGCAACGAATATTCGATATCTGAAGAAATCGGTTATCGCTATACCGGGTCGCTCGTGGCTGGGAGCCTGACCTTCTTCAACTACAACTTCACGAACAGGCAAATCCAGACGCAGGTGCTGGTCAACAACACGCCCATCCAGTCCACCATGAATGCCGGTGGTCAGACATCGCGTGGTGTGGATATCGAACTCGGCCTGAAACCCTGGCATCATTTTGCGCCATATCTCTCAGGCGAGTACCTCCATGCAACGATCGACAACGATATCGCGAGCGGCGGTGACCTGCTGCCCACTTCCGGCAAGACAGCCGTGCGCAGCCCTAAACTCCAGGCTTCAGCTGGGCTGACCTATGATGACGGGCACGTTTTCGGTTTTGCCGCGGTTCAGTACACGGGGCGCCAATACGCAACGTTCTTGAATGACGAGCGCATAAACGATCATACGACGGGCAATCTTACGGTCGGATATCGTTTCTCGGATTTCTCTCGACTGAAGGCACCGTCTCTTCGGCTCAACTTCATCAACATCACCAATGAGCATTACCTGTCAGGGATTGCCGACCCCACACTCAATGCCCGCGACACGACAGGGCGGTGTGGATCGACCATCGCAGGATCATCGCCGGATTATTATATCGGAGGCGGGTTCTCGGCCCTGGCCACTGCGACCGCCGGGTTCTGATGACAGAGCCGAGCGCGTCAGAACAGATCGGGCAGTTTGGCCTCTGGGGCAAGGAGGCACAGCGCGACTGGCCGCTCATCACCCCGGATGAGGCAAAGCACGTCCTCGCAGCTTTCGGACTTGAGAGCACAGCGCCGATCTCGTGGCATAGCGCACGGCCCTTTTCTGCGGTCGCGCGTGTCGGCGATCCGGGCGGTCAGGTATGGTTCCTCAAGCGCCACCATCATCGGCTTCGCGACAGGGGAGCGCTGGCGGAAGAGCACCGTCTGATCTCTCACCTCTCACGGAATGGCTTGCCGGTCGCCTGCCCCCGCGAGTGCGCGAGCGAAAGCGCAGGGTCACGCAGCACAATCCTTGTGAGCGGCGCATGGTGCTATGAATGTTTTCCCGCCCTCCACGGGCTGGACCTCTACCGTGACACCATGTCATGGGAGCCCTATCGAAGCCTTGACGAGGCTTTTGAGGCAGGAAGCGCCCTCGCCCGGTTTCATCGGGCCGCACGCAGTTTCAAGGCCCCGTCGCGTTCGACACGCCCACTGGTTTCCGCCCTCACCCCTTTTCTCGGAGAGGCTGATCCCGAGATAGCCTTTAGCGGCTGGGTCAAGGCTCAAACTGCGCTGAGCGAGGCGCTCGACCGGCAAGGCGGATTGTCCCCGTTGATCGCGGCACTCACGCCCGCCATCACGCAGGCGCGACCGTTTCTCAAAACGGCGGCCTTGCATTGGGGGCATGGCGATTGGCACGGGTCCAACCTCATCTGGGACAGCGAGGTAGGAGGGCAGAGCCTGCCTGACCGCACGATCGTCAGGGCACCGTTCGATTTCGGGATGGCCGATCTTACGACCCGCGCTTTCGATATTGCCGTGGCCCTCGAACGCAGCATAGTTGACTGGATGAACCCGCACGCCGTGTCGCCAACCGGTAAACGCGACTTCGTGCACACGGATCAGTCGGTGGACTACACCACAAGACCCGATCACACGGCCGCTTTCCTCGCCGGATACGATCAGGAAGAGGCGCTGGGCCCGCATGATCGGGAAGAAATTGCCGCCATGCTGCCTCTTGCCCATGTGGCCTTCGCCTGTTCGGAGGTCTGGTATTACGACACGCTGCTGCGCGCTCCTGACACTACCGAAGTGACGTGGGAGACCTATCTGATTGGTCATCTCATCTGGTTTGATTCACCACCCGGTCGTAATCTTTGCCAGCTTGTGGCAACCCCTCCGGCAAGAGCCTGATGCCCCCTCTCGAAGCCATTGCGGCGCTGTTCACCGTGGCGGGGATCTGGCTGACTGGCCAGCGCAGGGTGTCAGGGTGGCCAGTCTCCCTGATAGCGGCTCTGCTCTATCTGGCGGTCTTTGCTCAGGCACGACTTTGGGCAGATTCGGCCTTGCAGCTTGCATTTTGCGCGTTCCTGCTTCGTGGCTGGTACGCATGGTCTCACGCCCCGCGCGAGCAGACGGGCGTGCGTGTGGCATCGCCTCGTCATACGGCGTTGGTACGAGATATACTAGCTGGCCTGATCGCGAGTGCGGCACTGGGCTATGGTCTGGCTCACTGGACGGACGACCCGGCCCCATTCACTGATGCCGCGCTGAGCGCGTTGAGCCTCGTCGCGCAGATCTGGACCGCCCGGCGAATCATGCTGTGCTGGCCACTCTGGGTTGCCATCGATACCGCCTACGTGGCGCTTTTCCTCACACGCAGCCTGTGGGTCAGCGCCGGTCTTTACGCCATACTGGTCGGGCTGGCTGCCAATGCCTGGTATCACTGGCAACGCGTGGCCAGAGCGCGTGAACTCGATAAACCATGAGGCCGGCTCGCAGTGCCCTTTCCCTCCCATCTCCCAGCGTGTCAAAACGCCACGCGCCGAGGAAACCGGGGCCCGGCCGATGGCGGGTCTGCCCGTTTGAAAAACCCAAGCTGCCTCCCCGACTTCGCTTGCATCCGGCCCCCAATGGCCCTACCAGCTTGACCCCGATTTCATGATGCGAAAGGCCCCAGCGACGTGCTCAAGAAACGGATCTTCTATCCGCGTGCGCCCCGACAGCTGATAACGCAGTTCCTGCGCTTTGGCGTTATCGGTGCCCTTGGTCTGGTCTGGGACATTCTGATTGTCTATCTGCTCCGCCCCGAACTCGGCCTGACGGCAGCCACATTGCTGTCCTATTTTCTGGTAGCCAGCCTGAACTGGTTGCTCAACCAGGCCTGGACATTTCGCAGCGTCGCCCATCGCGACCATCCCATACTGCAATGGCTGCGTTTTCTCGCCGCCAACAGCTTTGGGTTCCTGCTCAATCGCGGGACGGTCTACACGCTGTGCTTCACCATTCCATTCTGTTCACAGCATGTTGCCGTGCCTTTGGCGGCGGGGTCTCTCATGGGGCTGATGGCCAATTTCAACCTGTCACGCAAGCTTGTCTTCCGGGCCAAGGTTCCTGAAACGCCCATGGAACTGGCGCAGATGGCAGTCGATCTGAATGTCGACCCTGCCGATCACGATCTGGAATCCTGAGCCGACGCGCGCAAAACATTTCCTTTGCGGTCTCTTTGCTCTAGTGGAGATGCCATCTTCACGCCGCAATCGGGATTTTCTGCTCGCGCCATGACCACACCGATCCATAACACCACCACCAATGAGCTGCGCAGCGCGTTTCTGAAGTATTTCGGAGACCAGGGCCACAAGATCGTTCCCTCGGCCTCGCTGGTGCCGCAGAACGATCCCACGCTGCTCTTCACCAATGCTGGCATGGTGCCGTTCAAGAACGTGTTCACCGGGCAGGAAACACGCCCTTATACGCGTGCAACGACGGCGCAGAAGGTCGTGCGCGCAGGCGGCAAGCATAACGATCTGGACAATGTGGGCTACACGGCTCGCCATCTGACCTTTTTCGAAATGCTCGGCAATTTCTCTTTCGGTGACTATTTCAAGGCCGAAGCGATCGAGTTTGCCTGGAACCTCCTGACCAAGGGCTATGGTCTGCCGAAGGAAAAGCTGCTCGCCACGGTCTATGCCGAGGATGAAGAAGCGGCTGGCCTGTGGCGCAAGATCGCGGGCCTTCCTGAAGAAAAGATCATCCGTATCCCGACGGCTGATAATTTCTGGCGTATGGGCGATACGGGTCCCTGCGGTCCGTGCTCGGAAATCTTCTTCGATCATGGCCCCGATGTTTGGGGCGGCCCTCCGGGCTCGCCCGAGGAAGACGGCGACCGGTTTGTCGAGATCTGGAATCTCGTTTTCATGCAGTATCTCGAAGGTCCTCCGGGCACGCGCGCACCGCTGCCCCGCCCCTCGATCGATACCGGCATGGGCCTCGAGCGCTTTGCAGCCGTGATGCAGGGTAAGCGCGACGTGTACGATACCGATGTGCTGCGCAGCCTGGTCGAAACCACGGCAAACGCGCTCAGCACCGATCCTGATGGGTCGCTGCGCGCCAGCCACCGTGTCGTGGCCGACCATTTGCGCTCGACGGCCTTCCTGATTGCAGATGGGGTGATGCCCTCCAAGGATGGTCGTGGCTACGTGCTGCGCCGCATCATGCGTCGCGCCATGCGCCATCTCCAGCGTCTGGGCGCGACCGAGCCGGTTTTCTATCGTCTGCTGCCTGCCCTGATCCGGCAGATGGGAGCGGCCTATCCCGAACTCGTTCAGCACCAATCCCTGATTGCTGAAACAATGAAGGGCGAGGAAGAGCGCTTCACCGCCCTGCTGGAACGCGGCATGTCGCTGCTTGAGGATGAAACCGCCCGCGTGGCCGAGGGCGGCGCTCTCCCCGGTGACGTGGCCTTCAAGCTTTACGACACATTCGGCTTCCCGCTCGACCTCACGCAGGATGCGCTGCGCGAACAGGGTCGCACTGTCGATGTGGCCGGTTTCGAGGCCGCCATGGCAGAGCAGCGCGCCCGTGCCCGTGCGGCTTGGGTGGGCTCGGGCGATGCCGCTGCGGAAACCATCTGGTTCGATGCCCGCGAGCGCTTTGGCGCCTCGGAATTCCTCGGCTACTCGTCGGAAAAAGCCGATGCCGAGGTCGTACTGGTTGCCAAGGCCGGAATCGAGAGCGAAAGCGCCTCGGCCGGTGATGAGATCGCCATCCTGCTGAACCAGACCCCCTTCTACGGCGAGAGTGGCGGCCAGGTGGGCGATCACGGCGTACTGGTTGGCGAGAACCTGCGCATTGAGATAACCGACACCCAGAAGCGCAATGGCGATCTGCTCGTGCATTATGGCCGTGTGATTGAGGGCGTCGTGCGCCCGGGAACATCGGTCACAGCCGAGATCGATCATACCCGCCGACAGGCTGTTCGTGGTCATCACTCCGCCACTCACCTGCTGCACGAAGCGCTGCGCCGCCAGCTTGGCGACCATGTCGCCCAGAAAGGCAGTCTGAATGCGCCGGAGCGCCTACGCTTCGACGTCTCGCAGCCTCGCCCCATCACGGCAGACGAACTGGCGGTCGTCGAGCGTGAGGTAAATGCCCGCATTCGTGAAAACAGTGCTGTCGAAACGCGCATCATGACCCCCGAAACCGCGGTCGCTGAAGGCGCCATGGCATTATTCGGCGAGAAATACGGCGATGAGGTCCGTGTGGTCTCGATGGGGCTGGGTGATGAGACGCGCGGAGCCTATTCCATTGAGCTTTGTGGTGGCACCCATGTCGGACGCACGGGCGAAATCGGGCCGTTCCGCATTGTCTCGGAAAGCGGTGTTTCGGCTGGCGTGCGCCGCATCGAGGCCGTCTGCGGTGTTGCAGCCGACCGTCTGGCCATCGAGGCGGATGAGCGTCTGCGCCGTATGGCCGATCTTCTGAAGGCCACAATTGCCGAGGCTCCGGATCGCCTCGCCGCGCTGGTCGAGGAGCGTCGGGCGCTGGAACGTCAGGTTTCGGAGCTCCAGAAGCGTCTGGCAACGGGTCAGGCCGATTCGGCCAGCGAGTCCATCAATGGCGTGACCTTCGTGCCGCGTGATCTGGGTGATGTGGCACCACGTGAGCTCAAGAACATGGCCGAGGCCATCACCAAGCAGATCGGGAGCGGTGTTGTCGCCCTCATCTCCACGGCTGAGGGCAAAGGCAGTGTTGTCGTCGCCGTCACGAAAGACCTGAACGATCGTTTCAATGCGGTCGATCTGGTCCGTCTGGCGTCAGCCGAGATGGGCGGCAAGGGCGGCGGCGGTCGACCGGATATGGCGCAGGCTGGTGGTCCGCAGCCCAACAGCGACGCCGTGTTCGATTCACTCAGAAAAACGCTTTCAGCCTGAGCGTTCATGACAAAGGGTGAACCATGCCGTTCTGGCATGGACACCTAATCAAAACCACGGCATCCGAGTCATCTGAGTTCCAGGTGTGGCGCAAAACTCACAGCAAGCCACACCCCTTTTTCAGATGAGGTCACGATGAAAAGTGAAATCGAAAACAGCCTGGTTGCCCTTCTCAAGGGCGTACAGCATTTCGACGACGAGGTTTATGAAGAGCATCGCGAGCTCTTTGAAAGCCTTGCCGATGGCCAGTCGCCTTCCACCCTGTTCATCACCTGCTCCGATAGCCGCATCAATCCGAGCATGATCACCCAGACATCGCCGGGCGATCTCTTCATTGTGCGCAATGTCGGCAATATCGTTCCTCCGCATGGCGAAATGCTCGGTGCCGTCTCGTCGGCCATCGAGTACGCCGTGCTCGTCCTCAAGGTGAAGCACATCGTTGTGTGCGGTCACTCCAATTGCGGTGCGATGGGCGCTCTGTGCGACCTGAACAACCCGAAATTCGATGCCATGCCCACGGTGCAGCGCTGGCTGCGTAACGCCGAGGCGGCCCGCGCCGCGCTTGGCCCCCTCAAGGCCGAAGACGCCGGTCCCGAAACGGTCAAGGAACTGGCACAGCAGAACGTTCTGCTTCAGCTTGCCCATCTGCGTACCCACCCAGCCGTGGTAGGTGCCCTTGCCGCTGGCGAGATCGCGCTGCAGGGCTGGTTCTACGATATCGGGTCGGGGCAGGTCGTGGTAATTGACGAGCAGACCCGTCAGGAGCGGACCGTCCGTGACGTTCTGGGCGATCTTGGCGTCAAGGTCTGATTACGCCCGACTTTGCTTTCTGGTTGTCTGGACCTTTATCCAGACAGCCGTTGCGGCGCCCGGTACACCAGTCAAGCTCGCCACCTGGAATCTTGACTGGCTGACCCTTCTTCCAGTGTCGAGCCCCCTTCTACCAGACGATGCCCCCCAACGTACGGCGCAAGACTGGCAAGCCCTGCGCGATTATGCCAGCCGTCTGGACACCGATATTCTTGCCGTGCAGGAAGTCAGTGACGGAGCCGCACTTCGGCGGCTCTTTCCTTCCCCCGGCTATACGATCGCACTGACACATGCGCCGATTGCCCAGAATCTCGGCCTTGTCCTGCGTGCGCCATGGAAAGTCGTCATTACCACCGAACTGCGCGACTTCGACCGCTCCTCAATCCACGGTGGCCACGCCCTGCGCCCCGGTCTCGACGCACGTATTTCTGATGGGCGCACGAGCCTGCGGCTGTTGATCGTTCATCTCAAATCGGGGTGTTGGGACCGTCTATGGACGGAGGCCGCCCATGCCTGCCCGATCCTGCGCGAACAGATGGGTTTGATCTCAAACTGGGTGGAAGAACGTGAAGACGAGGGCGAACCCTATATCGTCCTCGGTGACTTCAATCGGCGTCTGACCCCTACCGACCCGTATTATCGACAGATAGTCTCCCCTCATGACCCGCTTCTTGTCACGGCAGGAATGGCAAGCCCTTGTGGGGGTGGGACCTACTTTATCGATCACATCATATTGGGCGGGGCCGCCCGCTCATGGCTACTCCCCGGCAGTCTACGCGTCATGACCTTTCGCGATACGCTCCCCCTTACCCTCTCCGACCATTGTCCGGTTTCGGTCAGACTGACCTTCCCGAACACGCCTCCACCAGAAAAGTAGCAGGGTTACTCGGCAAAACGGAATGTGGCCGGGAGGAGCGCATTGATTTCGCAGGCGGCATCCGCGAAACATCCGGTGCCTGAAAGCGTGAATGGTCGACTCGGATTGCCATATGCCCTGGCGTTCAGCACAGTGCCAGCCGAGGTATATATCTCGATCACACTGCCATCGACGTAAATATCCAGCCCTGCATGAGACGACTTCTCGAGAGGCGCACGATCCTCGTTGCAGGAAAGTTCGCCCGGCGCAGCTACCGGATCGTAATCGAGATGCAGATAGCGATCCGTGTGGGCAAACACGATGCTCCCACTGCTCAGGGCAGGAAACTGGACCCGTATCCTGACCTGAGGTCCATCGACGCTAACCGCCCGGGTCAGCGTACCGTTGAACATTTCTTCGCCAATCAGGGTCTGCATTGACGGATGAATTCTGGAAGAGACCCTGCCCTGCTTGTCTGCAGTCAACACGCGGGGGTAGGACATGACGCCACTCCAGCCGCGTGCCGCTGCTTCGCCAGCCTGCCAGGGCTTTTCAGGCAACCATCCAAACACCGTGCGACGACCATGCGCATCACTGAAACTGCGCGCGGCGTAAAACCCGCCATAGCCGAGCACATCCTGTCTGGCTGGCGTGAAATGCCCGTGCTCATACTGCCCCGTAGTAATGTGCACGACTGAATTGATGGAAAAAATGAGGGCGTGGCACGAACCGAGGTCGAAGAAATCCGGGCATTCCAGCACATCATCGCCACCGTGCAGGTCAGAAGGCCCATAGAAAACGCGGATGAACGTCCATTTTACCAGGTCCACGCTCTCATAACGGAAAACAACCCCGCCCACACCTTCGATCTTGCTGCCGACCAGCATGACCCAGGTCTGCCCCTCACGCCAAAGCTTGGGATCGCGAAAGCCGCCGATATTGAGGTGATCTGGCCCACTGGCCAGAAGAGGTTCGCGATGCTGACGCCAATGGGTCATCGCACGATCTGAAACAGCCATGCACTGGATCTGGGGAGGCATACGGTTGAAACGAAAGCCGGTGTAGATCGCGACAGCGCGATCCCCATCAAGCACAACATCGCCTGTAAACACGCCATCACGGTCAGGCCCGTCACGCTGGGGAGAGAGCGCGACGGGCTGATAGGTCCAGTTGACCAGATCAGGGCTTGTGGCGTGGCCCCAGTGCATATTGTCCCAGATGGCCGCCTCCGGGTTCCACTGGTAGAACAGATGATACACACCATCGGCAAAGATCGGGCCGCAGGGATCGTTCATCCAGCCTCTCTGCGCGGTGAAGTGGCTGATCGGACGGAAGGGATCGGTGGCGATCATGTGGTCAGGCGGAAAACGCTGGGCCGCGAAAGCCCGGCCGAGCCCACCGCCAGCGATCAGAAGCGCCATACCCCCCATGAAAAAGCGGCGACCAGGTCCTGCAACATCACAATCGGGAATAGAGTTGGCAGTAACGACGTACCCCGAAGGCACGATTTGTTTTCCATTATCGCTCAACCTGCTTTTTCCTGATAAACTCTATGTTGATCACTGACTAATATTTAAACAAACACCGGACCAAAATGCGATGACCAGCCTCCATGCGCAAGCAAACACGCCTCGCAAGCTTAGCAGCTCGCTGACACGCGCCCTGGCTGCGAGCCTTTTGATTGCTTACTCCGCACTCAACGGCATGGCACACGCAACGCCGTCTACCGTACCCAACGCGGCTGAACTCCACCGGCTCCCGATCAAGGCAGAACTTACAAAAAAAACGACGTCGTTTCAGATTAAGAACCTTTATGCGTTCAGGCTACCCGATAATCTTCCACCGGACGTTAACTTCAGGGGGTTGGTTGGCACGATCTCGACAACCAGCGCCGCAAACCCTGCCTTGCATGGTGCCGTCAACTCGGAAACCCTGTTCGGCCTCGCCTATACCACCCAGGGCAATTGCCCTGTGTCCGGCCAGACGATCGGAAGCTATGCCGAAATCTATGCCCGGTTCCCTAGCCAGGGTCTTGCAGGGCTGATTCTCAAACAGGCGCGTCCGGGTACAGAGACTTTTCCTGTCGCCCTGCTTCTGCCAGAGAGGCTACCCATGCATATCAGGCCCGGCGGCTGTATCTTCCTCAGTTTCGACGGCACCGACTTTGCCAATCTGCCCTATACGATGCGCACTGACCTGCAACTCCTCTATGATACGGGCGCACCACGCTGGACGCAGCAAACCTATAGCGGTCTCGACTCAGAATTCATCGTGACCCCCAGCACCGCACGTGGACCGGTGCTCAATGCCTATGCAGTACTCCCCGTCTCGAGACAGGGACCGATCCATCCAGGCAAGGTCATCAGCCTCTACGGGAACGTTTCCGCCACTGCCCCTGCAGAATTTGCCAAAATTCCGGCGGGTCAAGGCACCTGGAGCGTGCGCGATATTGTCGTTATCTACAAGCATAATAGTTGCCAGCGCGCCTTTCCCGGTCATTCACCCAACAAGTTCATGTGGAATGATCGCAGCGGTAACGGTCACGCCCCCAATCCCAGCATGGCACTCGGCCCCGATGCTGTTAAGCTGCTTGAGGTGGTCCTGACGGGTAATGGCCTTGACTCAGTCATGAAGCAGGCCAATGCCATCGACACAGTTCCCGCCGAGGTCGAAGAAGGCGACTGCGTGGCCATTGCGATATTACCGAATGCCGTCAATCCCGCCATCAACGGTGCCGTCAACGTCGAAACCCAGATCAAGGTTGTCTCGACACCCTGACGTAGGGATACGCTGACTTTTTTCTGCTGATCTCCGGAGATGAGACGCATTCATCACCCTGTTATGGTAGGCTTTCCTGCCTTTTACGTTAGTATAGGACGCCTCAAAATTCGCCTCTCTGCTGGAGACGTTGCAGTACGCATCGCTTTTGCAATACTATGAAAATTCTCCACTATTATTTAAGATTAATTCCACAGCATTTGCGCTGCGCGAACTTGCGCATGCGATCGCCTCGGTGCTTAAAGCGCAAGAGAGACTGGAATTTTCTTTCTACCTGCAAAAGTGGTTCGGCATTTTTGCATTTCACAACATTCTGGGGAGCAGATTCGTGGACGATGTTACTGGCAAGGCCGTAATCAGCTCGAGCTCATGCACACGTCGAGCCGCGGAGAGTGATTTCAGATGTGAACGCCAATGGTTTCCCTGGTGGCAAATCACCCTCCCGGAAGTGATGTCTATAGAGGGTTTCTCTATTGAGGGGTGGCAGTGTGATGAACGCCACCCTCCACTGTTCACAATTCTGCTTTCGGATGATGGCGAGCACTGGCTGCCCATCTGGACCCAACCCCTGCACGAGCCAGTGACCACCAAATTATTCAGCGCGCATTTCTCGCGCGTGTACGCTGCGCGCCATATCAGAATACGTATGGACGGATTCAGCGAATTCGGCTTCGATCGGGTTCAATTCATCACCTCTCCAGCCGCGCCCCCTGTACAAAGCGTCCACGACATACTGTCGATGTGCCAGAATCAAGCGAGCGATAGCCGCGTGGTCTTTTCAACGCTTTTCAATGAAAGCGATGCCTTCCTTAAGCAGTATATCGACAATTTTCTGGCCTACACAGCCGAGAATGTCTGCCTCGCTCTCAATTTCCCTTCCGATCGCCAAATCCCGTCCTACCTCACGCGCATAAGTCCGCGGGTCCATATTTTCAATGGTCAGGTCAAGCGCGAAAAATGGGGACATACGCTGCTGGTTGGCCATATTGAGTCGTTTGAAGCTGCGCGTGCTGTCTTTCCAGACTTTCGCTATTTCGCAACCATGGCCTCTAATGGCCTGATGGTACGTCCTTTTGATCTGACTGCCGCGATATTGCAGCTTCCCCTTGCTGCGCGCGTGCCCGTCGCTTGCGAACGCGCCTACGAACTGGATCAGGAAGTTGATCCGATCGAGCCAACCTATCATGGCACTTGGATGTGGCATCATCTGAGAAACAGTGAGGGTTTCGGCAACTATCTGAAGACAGCAATGCACCTTGATCGCGTTTCTGTGACTCAGATCGAAGGTCTGTTTGCGCGCCGAGAAGACTGGGATCTATTGCAGGAGAAGAGAGCCGCGATAACCGGTCTGGAAAAATTCTTCTCCTTCGAAAATTTCATGGCTATCGAGGAATTACTACCTACCTCGGTATTCAACAGCGTCGGTAGCGGGGAATATACGCATATCTGTCGCGTGCTATGGTCAGGAACACGTCAGGCGACGGTAGACGACTTGCTAGAGATGGTCCCTCACCTCCCCGATCACCTATGCTCCGTTAAATGGTTCGATCGCTCCCCGGTGGCACAATCCACCTTGGCGGTGACGACAGACTGGGGACGCGCCCTTCTCACCAAAGCGCAAAACCAGGAGATGACGCTCAACAAGTTTCAGGAAACCACCCTGGCGTCCAAGCTGGTCGATCGCATGCACCAGGCAGAGCGTTTCGGCCCTTTGACGGATCGCTGGTGGAAGAAGGAACAGCAGGGACAATGCGGCTTCCGCTGGTCCATGCGCGAGGTTTCCTGCGAACGGCAAAGGATCGACCTGGATATCCCGGCATTCCGGGGCAATGCAGCATCGCCCGCATACCTCTACATGGAGGCAACCGGTCAGCGCGTTTCCTGCGCAATTTCAATCTATGAAACCGATCAGGGTGAGACAGCACTGCGGTTGTCCTGCAGCGCAATTTCTGAAGACGGCGGTCCGGTATCCGGGGTGCATCTTCAAGGCTACCTTTATCTCTCAGGCCTGCAAGGGAGCACAGTGTTCCGCATGACAATGCGCAAGGACCGCTGCGTGCCACCAGACATACTCTCACGGACCGTGTTCTTCGATGAATACGGCTACACCGTGGATTATGCTGACAGACTGGAGCGCGATCACGACATGGAGCGCCACTATTTCGTCCGTGAAGCACGACGGTCTGACGGACAGGTATGGATTGGGCTGCCAGTGTTCTGCAATGCAATCGCCGAAGTAACCCTGGCAGTCGGCCCTAATTTCAAAAGCAGCCGTAACGATCTGGTCTGATGAGTATTCCGATGCCCGCACTGATTGATCTTGCTCTTGGCCGGTCCGCAACCCAGAGCTCCAAGCACCCTGATATCGTGCTCCCGCTCAGTCAGGTCGCCGGTGAGGCGGTCCAGCCTGCTCATTCCGACAGCAGTTTCCACACGGCCTCCGAATGGTTCCCTTGGTGGCAGGTTGATCTCGAGAGCGTATGCCGTATCGAGAAGGTCATACTCTCCAATACCGATTACTGGCCGATAAGAAGCAAGATGTTCACCATTCTTGTTTCCATCGATGGTGAGGCGTGGCTTGAGGTCTATTCCCGAACCGACCACACACTTTTTGGCGGAGATGAAGACTCCGCCTGCGAAGTTTCCCTCACCACCCCTGCAATAGCCCGGTTTGTCCGGATAAGACTGGACAACTGGAACCCCCTCCACCTCAAGCGGGTGCAGGTTTTGGGCCGTACTCTCGACGCCAGTCTGCTTCATGCACCCAAACGCAGAGTGTTCCAAGAAGCAGCTGGGCCGACCGTATTTGCCACCAATTTCAACGAGGAAGATGGATTCCTCGAGACCTATATCGAGAATTTCCTGCATTTTACGGGTGAGGATTGCCACCTCATCGTGAATTTCCCTGCCTCACGCGAGATCCCAGATACAGCATTGACCGGCCATCCCCGCGTCCATGTCTTCAACGGTAGGGTCTCCCGGAGCAAATGGGGGGGGACACTGTTGCTCGGCCATATTGAGTCGTACGGAGAAGCTCTTCGCGTTGTTCCGAAGTTCGCCTATTTCTGCACGTGCGCCTCTAATGGCCTGTTTGTACGTCCGTTCAACGCCTCCGACGCAATCAGGCAGACCTTCGCAGGCAATGTAGCCCCAGTTGGTATGACAAGGCATTTTCTGATCGACGTACCGCTGGACGATATTCCGCCCGGGGAGGCCTGGGTGTGGGATAATATGCGAGCGTCAGAGAACCTCAGGCGCTATCTGGTCGATGAAGCCGATATTCCCCTCATGTCGCTCAATCAGATCGAAGGACTGTTTGCGACGCGCGAAGAGTGGAACACGCTTTACAAACGCCTGCCTGTGCTTGAAGCCTGTGCGGCGTGTTTTCCAGATCCGGTGCAGAGCACGCCGGCGCTCGAGGAATTTCTTCCGGTCACCTTCTTCCGCCGCTTCGGCGACGGGCGCTTTACAAATATCTGCCATATGCTGTGGGATCCCATCCGGGAGCTGACATTCCCGGACCTGGTAGCTTTTTCAGAAAAACTGCCCGCACATATGTGCCAGGTCAAATGGTTCAGTCGCGACGCTGACTCGATGCCGACGGCAGCGATCTCCAGAGACTGGTCCCGCGCTTTGCTCGCGGCTCTGAGCAGCGAACCAACGCCCTCTGCCTCGCATGAGTGGTTCCGTAACAGAGCCCTCGCGTGTCATTTCCACGAAGCCATGAAGATCCAGGAGTATTACACTCCACTGACCCGCGCATGGAGAACCGATGCGCGCTGGGGCCGTGTGCAATGGCTGATAGCGACCACGCTTCATACTGGCGACACTCAGGACATACCGGGCATCCCGGAAGCAAGCGCTGGTTCAGGCGAAAAAAAACAGCGATCTGTGGCGTGGCTTAAGGGAACCCCGCAGCTGCATCGGGACATGGAGGTGGAGGCCATCCTCGCTGAGGATGGGCACGCCACAACGCTTACACTCAATGCAGCACCTGTTGGGCGAAGACCCGGACAGCACGAATGGAGCGAAAGCAAAGCCCACCTGTTCCTTTCGCCCCTCCAAAGTGACAAGGCTCAGGTGTTCAGGGTTTCTCTCACCCGGCCATTTAAAGAGGCTACAGCCCAACTTCTGATGAGTACACAACGCTCAGACGGGGTTACTGAGAGCGCATGGCCACCAGTCCTTCAGGAAGATGAAGGGGATCGACGCCATTTCTACTTCCTCCGCCCGCACCACCATCTTGGGGGAATCTGGATCGGTATTCCGATGTTTGAAAACACATCCATCCAGCTGGAGCTCAGTTTCGGTATTGTTCCGGTCTGAAAATGGCTCGTTTCCCCCGTCGTCAGACCACCGGGAAAACGCGCGACAGGTCGGGCCGGGTCGGCGGGGGTACCCTCATACGGAGCGAAAGTGTGCGGTGGCAAAGAGCCAGAACGTGTCCTCGCCGTGATGCGTGAGGCCATTGCCACCCTTGCCGTGACCACGGCTTTCAACTGGCTTATGCTGCCGCCGGATCATGCCGCAGGAGTCTCGTATGCGCTATCGCAGTCTCGGCCGATCGGGCCTCGTGGTTTCCATCCTTGGCCTTGGTTGTAACAACCTTGGCGGACGCATAGACCAGAAACAGTCAAGCACGCTGGTTCAGGCGGCGCTCGATCAGGGTGTGACGCTGTTTGATGTGGCCGATGTCTATGGCCGCCGCGATGCCTATGCAGGCGCATCCGAGGAGGCTCTGGGCAAGGCCCTGACCGGCAAGCGTTCCCAAGCCATTATCGCCACAAAATTCGGCATGAAAATGTGCGCGGGCGATGATCCGTCCGCCCGGCACTCCGGGGCATCGCGGCGCTATATTCTTGAGGCCGTTGAAGCCAGCCTGAAACGCCTTGGGACCGACTGGATCGATCTTTACCAACTTCATTGTCCTGATCCACGCACCCCGCTTGAAGAGACGCTTCACACACTCGACGGCCTCGTGACGGCGGGCAAGATCCGCTATGCTGGCGTTTCCAACCTACCGGCGTGGCAGGTAGCCGATGCCTGTCATATCGCAAGGCGGGATAATCTGGCCGGTATCATCAGCTGTCAGGACGAGCTGTCGCTTCTGACCAGATCGGCCGGAAAAGAGCTTCTCCCTGCCCTGACGCATTTCGCGCTGGGCCTGCTCCCCTACTTTCCCCTGGCCTCAGGCATGCTGACCGGAAAATATCACCGGGACGCACCGCCACCCGAAGGATCACGTCTGGCGGCCTGGACCTATCTCCAGGAGCGCTATCGTGATCCTGCCACATGGTCCCTTATCGAGGCACTGGCAGAGCTAGCAGCACGTTACGAACGTCCCATGGCGGATCTCGCTTTCGGCTGGCTGCTGCACAAGCCACAGATTGGCAGCGTGATTGCAGGCGCCACATCAACGGCGCAACTCGAAGCCAACATAGCGTCCTGCGCAGCCCCTCTGGACGAACCGTTGCTCGAAGCCCTCGAAAATCTGCTCGAAGAACACGGAACACCCTCATGACCAGCGCCAGACACCCGGTAGACGCTCCGTGGAGCGTCACCGCGCTCTTACCGGACATTCAGGTAACCTGCCACGAGGCCCAGCCTCTGGTCGATCCCGCGCTTGAGATGGGCATCGACACAGTGTGGCAAGAGGCGTTGAAGAAACACCCCAGGCTCTACAATGGCCGCGTATTCTGCCTCTCTCAGCTGCAACACGACCGGTTGGACGGGTTCTGGTGCGAATATCGCTGGGTTCTGGCCCAGATGCGCGCGCCCGAGCTGGCCGACCGGCTCCAGCTGAGATCGCTGGCCGTTACCGGGCTCCTTGTCTGCCGCGACGGCATCGTTCTGGGTCGACGTAACCCGAACTCGCTCTATCTGCCCGGTTTCTGGCAAGGTGTGCCCGCCGGCAGCGTCGAGGCCCGCAGCGATAAGGATCCGATCGACCTTCGCGCCCAGCTCCTCGCCGAACTTGGGGAGGAAATCGGCCTGACCGACGCGGTCACTCTGACCGGTCCGTTACTAGCCTGCGAACATGACACCACCCATATCGTCGATCTCGGCTTTCGCATCGATACCGACCTCCCCTTCGAGGCCATTCGCGATGCCTGGCAGAAAAAGGCCAATGACGAATACGACCAGCTTGAATGTCATTCCCTGGATCGCATTGATCTGATCAGCCCGCAGGTATTGCCGACAACCCGCGCCATGCTGGAGCGCCTTGCCCAATGAGCACCTATCGCCCCCTCACAGCGTCAAGCCTTATCGATTATCTCGCGACACACCCTGCCCTTGCCGCCCGCCTTGGTGGTGAGGCCGTAAGCTGGACTGCCCGCGAGGTCAGTGACGGTAATCTCAACACGGTATTCATTGTATCAGGGCCGGCTGGCAGCATGTGCTGCAAGCAGTCCCTGCCCTATGTGCGCGTCGATCCTGCCTGGGCCATGCCACTTGAACGAAATCTGTTCGAGGCGCGCTGGATGCAGAGCGTCACGGGTGCGGTGGGTCATCAGATACCGGCGCTCTATCATCTCGATGAAGGGTTGTTCCTGATCCTGATGGAAAACCTCGAGACGCATCACGTCCTGCGTACCGCCCTGATTGCCGGTACGGCACCGGCCGGTTTCGCCGCACGTATTGGCGAATTTGTCGGCCGCACCGGCTTTGCTACGTCATGGCGCGCCCTGCCCTTCGAGGACGTGCATGCCCTGCGTGATGTGTTCTCCCGCAATCTGGCCCTGACGCGCATCACGGTCGATCTGGTGCTGACAGACCCCTACCAGAATGACTGCGCACGCAATCGCTGGCTTAGCCCGGAGCTCGACGACGCTGTCGCCTCGATTCAAAGCGACGCCAGCCTGCATGCAGCGGTCGAACGCCTGCAGGAGCGCTTCCTCTCGACGGGGCAGGCCTTGCTTCATGGTGATCTGCATACCGGGTCCGTCATGATCAACGGCGACGATGTCCGTGTGATCGATGGCGAGTTTTCACTCTATGGCCCGATTGGCTTTGATATCGGGATGTTCATCGCGAATCTGGTGATGAATGCCTACGCGCAACCCGAACATGATGAGTGGATGCGCGACGAGATCACCCTGCTATGGTCAGGATTCAAACGCGCCTATCTGGAGGCATGGAAGGCACCGGGAGCGAAAGGCGATCTTGGCGCATTGACAGGTAACCAGCCTGCAAGTGCGGAATATGCGCGGTTCTTCCAGCAGGTCATGCACGATGCGGCCGGGTTTGCCGGTCTCGAGATGATCCGGCGCACCATAGGCTTCGCCCAGATCGATGATTATGACTCAGCGCCGGACCGTCAGAGCCAGGTCGAGGCCAGGCGACGCGCCCTGACGACTGGCCGAGTTCTAATCCAGCGCGCAGGCCAGATCGGAACAACCGAGACGTTCCTCGATCATATCTGACCACCAAGTCGTTCAGTGGGCCAGTCTAGGGCCCACAGACGAACTGAAGGGTCTTGATCAGGCCTTGCGATAGGCGCGATCGAACCAGACAAGACCCGAGACCTCTTCGCGTGCAAATTCGGCGCCGAGGGGCTCGACGAAGAAAACGCTATGCGTACCGATTTCCTGTGTCAGGCTGATGCGACATTCCAGTGTCACCAACGCCCCTTCGAGAAGCGGCATGCCGAGCTCGCCTTTGCGCCACGCGCCACTGGCGAAGCGGGTCTCCATGTCATAGCGCGAGCTACCGAACAGGGTTGAGAGCGCTTCCTGCTCGTGCGCCAGGATATTGATGGCCAGCATGTTGTGACGCACCAGATGCGCGTGAGTCGACGCCGATCGATTGACGCATACGAGCAGCGTCGCCGGGTCATCGGACACGCTGCATACCGCAGAGGCCGTAAAGCCGTGACGGCCATTCTCGCCATCCGTGGTGATAATGGTCACGGCACTGGCCAGTCGCGCCATCGCATCGCGGAAGATTTCTTTGGACAGAGGGGCACGATCCGGCATCGTTCTGGCTCCTGGAATGTTTGTATGAACCCGTATGCGGCAATTCCACGTGGCTGCAAGGGGGCAGAGCAGATTTCCACGGCCGGGTCACGGTTTGATGCCTTGCCCCCGAAGTGGTTCTCTGAGATATAATTACACGATCAGCGTGGATAGTTTATAAACCACGCCAGTCTCAGTTCAAGCAAGGCGGAATGGTGGATGAAACGGGCGATACGCATAGGCGCCGGAGAAGCTCTGGTGCTGACAGCCAACAGATTGCTGGATGGCCACATCGTATGGCGTGATGCCAGCGGCGCCTGGCAGCGTTCTATCGCTCATGCCGCCATTCTTGCCCCCGAGAACTACGAATCGGCGCTCGAAAACGCCATACAATCGGCACAGAAAGATGGTGTCGTCGGTATTTACGAAGTTGTTGTGCGCCCGGCGAAGGTCGCTGAGCCGGTGAGCGTGCGCGAGCGTATCCGGGCCTTCGGCCCCACGGTTCACCCCCAGTTTGCCACGGAGTTGGACGCATGAACGCCCCTGTCGGTCTCTACCAGTATCAAACGGCTGATCGTGAGTTTCTCGCCTCCCGCATCGCGGAATTCGAAGGGCAGGTGCAACGACGCCTGAGCGGTGAGCTGAGCGAGGATGAGTTCAAGCCGCTTCGTCTCATGAACGGGCTCTATCTTCAGCTTCATGCCTATATGCTGCGTGTCGCCATCCCCTATGGCGTGCTGGATTCCCGCCAGATGCGCAAGCTGGCCCATATCGGCCGCCATTACGACCGCGATTATGGCCACTTCACCACGCGACAGAACATCCAGTTCAACTGGATCAAGCTGGAGAACACGCCGGAGATCCTGCGTCAGCTTGCCGATGTCGACATGCATGCCATCCAGACCAGCGGCAACTGCATACGCAACGTCACCTGCGACCAGTTCGCCGGCGCTGCCGCCGACGAACTGATGGATCCACGCGTCCATGCAGAGATCCTGCGCCAGTGGTCCACACTGCATCCCGAATTCACGTTCCTTCCGCGCAAGTTCAAGATCGCGATTTCCGGAAGTCCGCAGGACCGGGTTGCGGCGCGTTTTCACGATATCGGCATACTGGCACGCCCCGGCGAGAATGGCCCCCTCTTTCGCATCTTCGTCGGTGGTGGTCTGGGACGTACCCCGCTGGTTGGTCATGAGCTATTCGATGCCGTGCCCGAAGCGGATCTGTTGATGACCCTCGAAGCCATTTTGCGCGTCTATAACGCCTATGGCCGGCGTGATAACATCTACAAGGCCCGTATCAAGATACTCGTGCAGGCGCTGGGTGTGGATGGCTATCGCGATGCCGTCAGGCAGGAACTGGCCCGCATGGACCCCATCCATTATCGCCTTGCCCCGGAAATTGTGGCGGCCATACGGGCGCGCTTCGCAGCCCCCGATCTGACGGTCGCGCCAGGTGGAGAGGAAACACTCAGGCAGGATCGTGCCAATCACCCGGATTTTGATCGCTGGGTGCGCAGCAATACCATGCCCCATTTCGCCCCCGGGCGGATTGCCGTGACAGTTTCCATCAAGCCGGCTGGCGGTATTCCGGGCGACGCAACCTCGGACCAGATGGACCGTCTGGCTGACCTCTCGGATCAGTTCTCTTTCGGTGAACTCCGCATTACCCATCTGCAGAATGTCGTGCTGGCCCATGTGGCGCAGGATCGTCTGCTCTCCCTGTGGCAGGCACTCTGCGAGATCGGGCTGGGCGATGCCAATAACGAACTGATCGGCGATATCGTGGCCTGCCCCGGCCTCGATTACTGCGCACTGGCCAATGCGCGCTCGATACCGATCGCACAAAAGCTAAGCGCCCGTTTCGCTGATAACGGCCTGCAGGAAGAAATCGGCAAGCTGCGCATCAACATTTCGGGCTGTATCAATGCCTGCGGCCATCACCATGTCGGGCATATCGGCCTGCTTGGGGTGGATAAACGCGGTGAGGAATTCTTCCAGATCACCCTTGGCGGGCGCGATGACGACAAGTCGCGCACGGGCGACATTCTTGGTGCGGCCCTGCCGGAAGATGACATGGTGGATGCCATCGCACGTATCGTCGATCGCTATCTTAGCGTTCGGGAGAAAGGCGAGCAGTTCCTCGACACATTGACCCGTCTTGGTGACGCCCCCTTCAAGGAAGCGGCTTATGAAACTGTTTGAACTGGCTCCTGCGCGCCATCCGGCCCCCAAGACGCTCGATATCATCCCGGTGGCGGAGATGACCGAAGCCACGCGGGCCATCCGACTCTCACCGGAATTCGACGTCGAAACGCTTGGGACCGCCATTGACCATCTCGATCTGATCGTCATCGCTTTTCCCATTTTCAGGGACGGACGCGGTTTCACGCAGGCGCGCGCCCTGCGCGAGTATTTCGGTTTTGCAGGCGAGATCCGTGCAGAGGGTCATCTGATTCCTGATCAGGCCCAGTTCCTGCGCAGTTGCGGCGTGGACAATGTACAACTCGCCGATGACGCCGACACGACACCGTGGCTGCGGGCGCTCTCGCTCTTTCCCGTGACCTATCAGGCCCGCCTCGGCCTGCACTGAACACAATGCAGCGCCGGGGGAGGATCGCTCCCCGGCGCGCTTCGAGAGACTCGTTCGGCAGTCGCCTTACTTTCAGAAGCGGTAATTCGCCCAGCCAGCCACGAAATCCGAGCTGGTATAACCAGCCCTTGTCAGGGCTGGCCCTGCCTGAAGATGCTCATAACGCCCCGTGAAGCTCAAACGGGGTGTCCATGTCCAGACGGCCTGAGCACGGGTGGATTGGGCCACGCGATAGGCCCTCGTGTTCTGCGTTCCCGAGAAGGCCGAGCCATTGGCCCGATAGACGGCATCGTTCAGGCTCGCTTTCCAGGCAAACTGGTGCTCAAGCGTGAGACGCAGGCTCTCTATGGGTGAGACCGTGACGTTCGGCGCCAGCGCCACCAGATTGGTGGGCGTCAGGAAGAGCTGGTAGCTGTAATAGATGTTGTTGCCAAAAGGTGCGAGCGCACTGCGCAATGTGCCTTTGCCATAGGCACCACCGCCGCTCGCGTAATCGACATGGAATCCGATCCTTGGCGCGGTAGGCTTCGCCCCTAGACGCCATGTCTGCGCCAGAAAGAACTGCCAGGCAGCAATTGTACGGCCATCGTAATGGCCACCCTGATAATTCCCCACCCAGTCGATGGTCAGACGCTGGACATCTCCCCAGAGCCTCATACCGTAATACATCCGGTCCTCACGTGCGGCGGCGCCGCCCCATACAGCGCGCCGGTTGCGCAGACGCCAGACAAACGGATCGAGATAGAGCTTTGATTTTCCCAGGAAATCATGGGGGATAACGAGCCCTCCAGTCCCCCCTGAGAAGCGTATGCCGCGATCGATTACATCGTCTCGCGCACCGCCCCGACCGAGGCTTGTGTAGCGGAAATCGAAAAAGTCGCCGCGTATGATCTTGCCACGCACCCAGAACCGCGTACCATTGAGCACGAAACGCAGTGTGTTGTTATCGCGCTGCGAGGTCATCAAATTGGCACCATCGGTAAACTCCTGCCGACCATAGCGTGCACCGAGGTGAACACGGGACAGCGGCACATTCGCCTCGGCGAAATACTGCTGAAGCAGGAGCTTGTTGCGCATACTGGCAGCAGGCACGCCGATATTGGGCCCAGATATCCCGCCATGCGCCAGTTCGCCGAACGCACGGAAATAACGCGTGACATGCAGATCAGCGCCCCCCACGAGGCGCATGATATCCTGTCTCTGCAGAGGCCCCTTCTTCAGATTGGGGTTGCTGGTCTGGTTGAGCCGAAGGCGCATTTCCCCCGACAGGGTCAGGTAGATTGTCTGGGCAGGGTTAAGGGGCAGGAATTTCAGACGGTCCAGCCAGTCACGCCGGTTTTTCGCATAGCGCATCCGGCTCCAGTCCTCAGCCCAGCGCGACAGGTTGTAGCCCGAGGTCGTCAGCCCATCGCCCGCTGCGGGAGCAGGATAGGTGGTCACAGCAGGCTCGGCCGGTGCCCGGGTCTGGAAAGGGTCAGGTGCCGGGTTATAACCGACAGAGGGCGCCTGCACGGAAGCGTTCGGCGAGGATGTCTGAATCCGCTTCGCAACCTGTGCGCCAGCCGGCGCCTTTACCTGCGGACTTACGGGCAAATCGGGCCCCGAACTGCCCGCATTGGCGCTATCAGGATGCAATACCCTCACGCGGGCTATCATGGGCCCCTGCGGCTGAGACTGCGCCAAGACAGGCTGCGCGCAAAGCGCCGACGAGAGACAAAGCAGGGCCGACGGACAGCGTCTGTTAAAGCTAATGCCTAGCATCACGAGGACAGTTCCGGTCAGTCGGTCAGCGCGGGGGAAGCATTCGCCGACCCTCCGCCGGGTTTGAGCGCCTCCGCCAGTTTGGCATCGTCCACCACGCCCTCCCATCGCGCCACGACAACTGTCGCAACAGCGTTCCCGATGAAGTTGGTGAGGCTGCGGCACTCGCTCATGAAACGGTCGACACCGAGAATCAACCCGATCCCGGCCACGGGAATGGAAGGCACGATCGAGAGCGTTGCTGCGAGCGTGATGAACCCCGCACCCGTGACCCCTGCCGCCCCCTTGGACGAGAGCATGGCCATGCCAAGCAGCAGAACCTGCTGGCCGAGACCCAGATGGATGTCATAGGCCTGCGCGATGAAAAGCGCCGCCAGCGTCATGTAGATGTTCGTGCCATCGAGATTGAACGAGTACCCCATTGGCACCACAAGACCGACAATGGCCTTGGGGCACCCTGCCCGCTCCATCTTGGCCATGAGGCTCGGCAAGGCGCTTTCGGAGGATGATGTGCCCAGCACGAGCAGAAGTTCTGCACGCAGATAGGCAATCAGCCGCAGGATCGAGAACCCGGCGAGACGGGCCACGACACCCAGAACCACAACAATAAAGACGATTGCCGTCAGGTAGAATGTCAGAACAAGCGTGGCGAGATCTGCCAGGCTCGATGCGCCGTATTTGCCCACCGTATATGCAATGGCGCCAAACGCACCGATCGGCGCGGCTTTCATCAGGATACCGACGATCCGGAATGCCACGGCCGAAATTTCGTCAAGCACATCGAACATGCGCGCGCCGCGCTCACCCATCAGGGCAAGGCCGATACCAGTCAGAATGGCAACGAAAAGCGCCTGCAGGATGTTTCCTGTCGTCAGGGCCGAAACGAAGGTGTCCGGAATGATGTTGAGCACAAAATCGACAAGGCTGCTCTCGTGAGCCTTGCCAATATAGCGCGCCACGCTGGCCGTTCCGGCAGATGACGTATCAATCGTGGCATGGAGCCCAGCCCCCGGACGAATGACATTGGCTGTTACCAGTCCGACTACGAGGGCGAGCGTGGAGAAGAACAGGAAGTAGGCGAAAGTCTTCGCTGCCACGCGCGCCACCGCCCTCAGGTCACGCATCCCCGCAATACCCGTCACGATAGTCAGAAAGATGACAGGAGGGATGATCATCTTGACGAGACGGATGAACCCGTCTCCCAGAGGTTGTAGGGCCTGCCCTGTCTGGGGAGCAAAATGACCGATCAGCGAACCGACGATAATCGCAACGAGAACCTGCATATAGGTATGCCGCCAGAGCGGAACACGCCTGGCGTGCTCATGGCTCGGCTCGTCACCGTCTCGCCCGTGTTGACCCGTACCTGGGGTACCTGCGATGGAATTCGGCTTCATCATGTCTGGTGTCCGTGGCAAGGCGGCGGCGCGGTTCAATATTACACAAATGTAATCAAGACAGCACTACGCTATCTCGTCACGCACGCAATGCACAATTTCTTGACATAGGGTGACAGCGCTTTCCCGGAAGTCACGATCACTTTTCGCAAGTGCGTTCAAACCAGCGAATACTGCCAGACTTGAACCGAACACTCATATCTGCGCTCGGAGGGTGCGACATCCGGGTTATCGGTTCGTATGACCCTGGCCAGCAAGCAGCAAGCGGAAGTAGTTCCGGGTGATAAGCATCGAAGCCAATGAAATCGGCTATTTCTTGTAAGAGAAAAGCGATGGTGCGCCCCGAACCACAGGGCGCACCCCTCAACCTCAGAGCGTCGGATGGTCCGAGGCGAAGGCAGCGGCGGCGCCAAACAGGCCGGGCTGAGGGTGAGTGATGATCTTGACCGGCATATCGCCCATCATGCTCTCGAAGCGTCCCTTCGCAACAAAGCGCTCGGCAAAGCCGGAATGGGGCAGACGGTCAGCCACGCGCAGGCCAAGGCCGCCAGCAATGACAACACCCTGGGCGCGATGGGCCAGGGCCAGATCACCCGCCACGGCACCAAGAGAGAGGAAGAAGCGCTCGAGAGCGGCGGCCGCCATCGAATCACGGCCCTCCATGGCCATCTCCCAAAGCGCCTTGTTGTCGCGCATGGTGATGGGCAGACCCTGCATCTCGGCGATGATTTCGTAGAGATTGGTCAGGCCGGGGCCAGATACGATGCGCTCGGCCGAAACACGGCGGAAGCGGCGGCGCAGCGCACGCAGGATCTTGTCTTCAAACTCGTCGAGCGGTGCGAAATCGATATGGCCGCCCTCGGTCTCGATCACAAAATACTGGCCCTTGCGGCGCAGCAGACAGGCAGCGCCAAGCCCCGTGCCCGGACCAACGATGGTCGTTGTGCCCTCGGTCGGCAATGGGCGATCGGGGCCACAGAGATGTTCGAGATACTGCTCGTCGATCTGGGCCACGGCATGACCGACCGCCCCGAAATCATTCACGAGCGTGAAGTCCTCCAGATGCAGACGCTCTGCCAGCATGGAGGGCTGGATGATCCAGGGGTTATTGGTCATCTTGAGCGTCTCACCCTGGATCGGGCAAGCGATGGCGATGCCCGCGTAACGGGGCAATTCACGACCGAGAGTACGGCCGAAGGCCTCCCACGCCAGGGCAAGGCTCGCATGATCTGCCGTACGCAGGGTCGTGGCTTCACCCAGCTCGACCACACGCCCCTGATCGACCTTGGCGATCGCAAATCGTGCGTTCGTGCCTCCAATATCGACGGTGACAATATCCTGCATTGCTTGCTCCAGTTTCCGGGGGCGATGTTCGATCCGGCAGGGGCCCGGCCCATCCCGAACCCATCCTCGAACATTTCGTGAGGAAGCAGTCGCAGGCTATCATCCCTGCGTCAACACCCCCACTTTGCTCCCTGCCGCCAAACATCGCTCACGCAGCGCTCTGTTTCACCTTTGCAAGGCGTAGCAGACGATGCGCCAGACCACGCGGCACGATCGCCGAGATCAGCTTGAGCAGAAGGAAGATGTGCGGGAAGACGAGAACCGCAGTATTCCGGCTGATCGCGGTCGCGATCTTTGCAGCTGCATCTTCCGCCGTGACGAGAAACGGCCTCGCGCCATCCAGCCTGCGGCTCATGGCCGTGTCGATATAGCCTGGTTCGATCAGCGTTACCCCGACATCATGGGGGGCCATCGCCGCATGCAGGCACGTGGCAAAGCGCGCAAGACCCGCTTTCGAGCTGCTATACGCCGACGCAAAAGGCAGATCATGATGAGCCGCAACCGAGCCGATCATGGCGATACGTCCCCGTCTGCGGGGGGCCATCCTAGAGGCGGCTTCCGTCGCAAGAATGGCGGGCACTGCATAATTGACGAGACTTGCCTCACGCACCGCTTCAACTGTCTCGGTCAGGGCATTTTCAGGGCGTATGTCTGATACGCCTGCATTGAGGATAAGCACATCGACCGGATTTTGATCGTCACACTGTCGCAGAAGCTGCAGGGCGTCATCGATCGCAGTGAGCGACAGGATATGGCAATTGACAACGCTGCCGCGCTCCCTGCACGCTTGGGCGACGGTCTCCAGACGGGAGGCATTTCGCCCCCACAATGTGAGAACGACGCCGGGTGCAGCGTAATGAAGCGCCAGTTCCTTACCCAAACCACCCGATGCTCCTGTGACAAGAACATGTCTTGGTGCAAAGTTCAGCTTTGCAAACCGCTCTGGACGTGACATTCAACGCGCTTTCGTAAATGAAACGGAAGGCCGGTCGCGCCATGGGGGCGAGCCGGACAGACCGCGATTGAGAGTGAGCCTTGTCGGAAGCAGAAGATCTCCGCCAGTTTGATGCCGACCAGGCTGATGCCGGACACGCAGGCTCCACACAGGCCGATACAGATCATCCTGCGGAGAGACACAGCGCGACGGTAGCGCCTAAGCATTCCCATGATATGCGATCTTTCCCATCTCCCTCATCTCCTGCGCAAGACAGGCCGAATGTCACCCCGGTGACGGTACGGCCCGTTATCTCCCGCAACGACCTCAAACTTTTCATCAGGCTCCCGCGGATACTCTACAAGGGGCGCGACGGCTATGTTCCTCCGCTGGATATGGAGCAGAATGATCTGCTCAATCCTGCCAAGAACGGCATCTACCGTCATGCCTCCGTGCGCTGCTTCATCGCCTGGCGCGACAACAAGCCTGTTGGACGCATTTCAGCCGTAGTGGATGGCAAGGCCCTGGAGGCCTGGGACGAGAAAATAGGCTGGTTCGGCGCCCTCGATGCCGTGTCCGAAACAGGCGTCGTCAAGGCGCTGCTCGATACCGCCGAAACCTGGTTGCGCGATCAGGGCATGGTGCGTATGCGCGGACCTGTGACCCTTGGCTATCATGGCGAGTCCGGTCTCATGATCACCGGCCAGAATGAGCCGCCAATGATCGGGACCCCTTGGCATCCCCCGGAACTCAACGGCCTTATCGCGGCGCTGGGCTTTGAGCCCACCCGCGACCTCCTGACCTTCAAGCTGGATCTGACTGAGGATCTGGACGAGCGTCATATCGTACCGGGTGCCCTGAAACCCGGCGAGGGGAAGCTAGGCGATGTCACGGTCTCGCATCTCTCCAAAAAGCAGATTGCCGCACAGGGCGAAGTGCTGAGGTCGCTCTATAACGATGCCTGGGCCGGAACCTATAATTTCGTCCCGCTGCAATCTTACGAGATGGAAGGCCTGATCCAGCAGCTCAAGCTGGTGTTGCGGCCCGAGCATTATGTCCAGATCGATCATGCAGGTGAGCCCGCCGCCATGGCGCTGGTGGTGCCCAATGTGTTCGATATTGCCCGAGGCATCGACGGAGCACCTTCACCGCTCGGCTGGGCCAGACTGGGTGCGAGGCTGCTGGGCCATCGCTTTGACTCGGCCCGTGTGATCCTGCTTGGCGTGTCTCACAAGGTACGCGGCACGCTTCTCGGTGCCCTCATGCCTTCACTCGCTATCGACGAGCTCATCCGCCGCCGTGCGACGCTGCCCTATAAAACGGTGGAGCTGGGCTGGATCCTCGACACCAATACACCGATGCTGAACCTCGTGCGCCGCCTCGTGCCTGAGCCCAACAAGGTCCATCGCATGTACGAAAAAGATATCGCTCAATAAGCACTCTTGCCGCGTACCCCGGCTCAACCGGGGTATCCAACCGCCCGAGCGCCCCCGCCCGCTCCTGAGCGGGGTCTGAACACATCACAGGTCCACGCCAGAAGCGACCGGTGTCCATGCGTTACCGCGCCTCAGAAATGCTGCCAGCCCGTACGTGACAGGCGCATCTCCTTACCCTCTCCATCCAGAACGGCAACACCGGAACCGAGGGTCACGCGCCCTATGCGGGTTGCCGGCACAGCTGCCTGCCTGGCTGCGCTCATGATGGCGTGTGTCTGCGACTCATCGGCTGCAAAAAGAAGCTCGTAGTCATCGCCTCCGGTCAGACAGGTTTCGAACCATGCCTCCCCGGCAGCGCGAGCCTGTGGAGAGCGTGGAACCGCTGCCGCATCGATTTCCAGATGCACGCCACTCTGCCTGGCAAGATGGCCGGCATCCTGAACAAGGCCATCGGAGATATCCATTCCCGCATGGGCGAAATCACCCAGAGGAAAGCCCGTGCGGGGCTGGGGAATACGGTAGCGCCCCGCCAGATAACCATCGGGGTCTGGCAGTTCGCCTAGCAGGGCCTGAAGGCCGAGGGCAGCATCACCAATGGTGCCTGTGACCCACAGAACGTCGCCGAGTCGGGCACCTCCCCGCCGCACGGCCTTTCCACGCGGCACTTCACCCAGGATGGTCAGACTTAGGACCAGTGGGCCACGCGTGCTGGTCGTGTCTCCCCCCAGCAGATGGACATCGAAAATGGCCTGATCCTGCACGAGCCCCGCGCTGAAACTGGCAAACCACTGATCGTCGAACGCCGCAGGGCGGCTGATATTCATCAGATAGCCGCGCGGCCTTGCGCCCATCGCTGCACAGTCAGACAAGCTGACACGCAGCAATTTGCGGCTGATCGTCTCGGCCGGGTCGTCAGGCAGGAAATGGACGGCCTCGACCAGGGTATCGGTCGAGAGTATCAGTTCGCGGTCCTCAGCCAGATCGATCAGCGCCGCATCATCGCCAAGCGCCAGAGCGCCCTCACCCGCCAGCGGACGAAAGAACCTGTCGATGAAGTCGAACTCGCCGCCGCTCATTTCAGACCGGTTCTGATCCGTCATGCCCGGCATCATCGCCTTCCGCATTGCCCTGCACGGGGGCAGCCGGACGGGTCAGCGCATCGAGCACGCCATTGACGAGACGGGCTTCATCTCCTGAAAAGAAACCGTGCGCTACATCGAGATATTCGTTGATGACAACGCGCGCCGGGACATCCTCACCGAGCTCCCAAGCGCCCGCACGCAACAGGGCACGCAGCACGGGATCCAGGCGGTTGAGTGGCCAGTTGGCGGGCAGAGCCGCCGCCAACGTTGTGTCGATACGATCCTGGGCGAGCGTCACGCCTTTGACGATCATACCGAAAAGGCGGAAATCGGCGTCAGGCACATAGCCATCCTCAAAGCCGCTGCCCCGGTCATCGGCCAGACGGTGACGCTGGAACTGGCTGATGACCGTCTCGGCATTCTCTCCCCCCTGTTCGCACTGGAACAACGCCTGAACGGCGGCCACACGGGCTACGGTGCGCGAACGTTTCGGCTGGTTTTTGGTCTTGGTCTCATCAGTCATCGTCATCACCCCTTGTCTTTTCCGCGCTTGACCGGCGGGAGTGGCAGTTCAGCTTCCTCACCGGGACGCATATCCGTCAGCAGCTTCGAAAAAGCCTCAACCTCTCGAAAATCGCGATATACACTTGCAAAGCGCACATAAGCGACACCGTCGATGCTGTGCAATGCATCCATTGCCAATTCGCCAATACGCGCCGAAGAAATTTCTGCTTCACCGGAAGCCTCGAGCTGGCGCACCAAGCCGTTGACGATCCGCTCCTGACGCTCTTCCTCCACCGGACGCTTGCGCAGGGCGATACGGATCGAGCGGGCCAGCTTGTCACGGTCGAAAGGCACCCGCCGACCGTCCATCTTCGTCACGACCAACTCGCGCAGCTGCACGCGCTCGATCGTCGTAAAACGCTGGGCGCAGGCAGCACAGACACGTCTGCGCCGAATTGCCGCACCATCGTCAGTCGAACGACTATCCTTGACCTGCGTATCTTCATGGCCGCAGAACGGGCAGTTCATGAGAGTTTCCCCCTGATGGGCAGATGATGGCACGGGCCGGCGAAACGAGCCGGGCGCAGAAAGGAGCGTATCAGTGAAAAGAGTGCAAGCTATTCCAGCACTGCTCATGACAGTTTGCGTGACAGGGGCGCTGCTCTTTCCGGCGGGAGCACAGGCCCAGACCGACGACACCAACGTCCCCGGACAGAAGAACGCCAATCGCGATATCACCATCGAAGGATGGATACGCCGAGCCAAGCATTACCCGGGGCTGGCCGCCGCCTATTTCACGGTCGTCAACAAGGGGCATGAGGCCCACCTGATTTCAGGCGTCAGCTCCCCTGATTGCGCCGCCATTGAAGCATTTCACAGCGAGCAGGAGGTGACGAGTCACACTGCCAACCTGTTTTCGCATTTCACCATTCCTGCCGATATGACAATGGTCTTCCCTGAGGGAGGCTACCATCTGATCTGCCGCAACTTCCCCGACACGATCAAGACAGGCGAGAGTGTTCCGCTGACCTTCAAGTTTCTTGGCGGCACATCGACGACGGTGAATTTCACCCTCAAGGACTAGAGGTAACAATCCGGGCCGGGTGACGAGCGAAGAGGAGCACGCGTGAGGGACACAACCTCGCTCAATGCCCCTCCCACCCGGGGCCGGACTGTGGGCCTGCGCCTTCAGAGCCGTCATGGGGCGGTCGTACCACGATTGCCTTCAGTCGCCCTCCAGCGCGGCTATCACGGCATCACCGTAGCGCTTGAGCTTCGATGCCCCTACGCCCTTGATGTCTGAGAGGGCTTCGACAGAGTCGGGGTTTTCCCGGGCGATTTCGGTCAGGACCGCGTCATGAAAGATGACATAGGGCGGGATTTCCTGCTCACGAGCTTCCTCGCGTCGCCACCGGCGCAGAGCCTCGAAACGTGCGCGTTCCTCCTCGTCCAGCGCGTCCACAATCGATGCAGCCGGCGCATTACGCGCAGTGAAGCCTTGCGCCTTCATGGGGTCGCTGCGCAGACGCAGCTTTTCCTCGCCACGCAGGATCGGGCGAGCCGCGTCGACATCCAGCCCTAATGTACCGTGCTCGCCACTCATCCTGATGGCCCCGCGCGCAATAAGCTGACGGATCACACCGCGCCACCACTGTTCCGAATGGTCCTTGCCGACACCGAACACGGTGAGATGCTGATGGGCGTGACGCTCAATCGCCTCAGTCAGCTTGCCACGGAGAACCGTCGTGAGATGAACGGCGCCAAAGCGCTGGCCGGTGCGGTAGATCGTGGAAAGCACTTTCTGCGCGGCCTCAGTGCCATCAAATGTCTCCGCAGGCGTCCTGCAATTATCGCAATGCCCGCAGGGAGTCGGCAAGGCTTCACCAAAGCAGGCAAGCAGGGCCTGCGTACGACAGCCGACGGTTTCTGTCAGCGCGATCATGCTCTCCAGACGCGCCTGCATGACGCGCTTTTCTGTCTCTGGCGCGTTCGACTGCTCCAGCCAGTAACGCGCCCGCGCCATATCCTCACCGCCATAGAGCAGGAGAGTATCGGCGGG